>JAUVIT010000268.1 GCA_030592605.1 Bacteroidota bacterium | reverse complement strand
CTTCAGACTGCGATTGCGCAGAGACCTGGATTGCAAGCGCCAGGCCCATCCAAATAAATATCTTACGAAACATATTATTCATACCTTAAAGATTCAATGGGATCTCGTTCAGAGGCCCGTTTGGCTGGCGAGTACCCAAAAACAACGCCCACAGTTGCAGATACTGCAAATGAGATAAAAACACTGATGGGGGTGACAATGGTGGCAATATCTGCAAAGCGATTAACCAGCCAGGAGGCCGTTATCCCGATAATTACACCAATCACTCCGCCGATCACACTGATCAGAACTGCTTCGGCCAGGAACTGAACCACAATATCCTTCTTCTGGGCACCAATGGCCAGACGTGTTCCAATTTCCTTGATGCGCTCCATCACTGTTGCATACATTATGTTCATGATCCCGATACCTCCCACCAGCAGAGAGATACTGGCGATAGCTCCAAGCACAATATTAAAGATATCTTTGGTGCGCTGTTCCTGCTTCAGCAGCAACTCAGGAACAGTGATCTCAAAGTCCTTTACTTCCTGATGACGCCTGAGCAGTAACCTGGCCAAAAGGTCAGTGGATGGAGATAGCTCATTGGATTCATTCACCTGCACAATAATCCGGTCCAGCTGGTTGTAGTTGGACTCACTGTCATTGGTGGAACTGAAGCTGGCTGCCATATGACGCATGAATACCATGCCTGTACTCGCCTTGATCCTGGAACCCACCAATGCCCGGTTCTGAAACCTCAATAACATGGTTTGTACCGGCACATAAATGTTGTCATTCATCACATTAACCCCGATGTTCTCGAAGCGGGTCAGACTCACATCGTTCTTCTCCAGTACACCCACCACCTTCAGCCACACCTTGTCAAACTTAATGTACTTGCCAATGGGGTTTTCCTTGCTAAAAAACTTATTCTTGATATTGGCCCCGATCACACATACCGGAATGCCATTTTCCTGCTGGTACTCATTGAAGAAACTTCCCTCCTGAAGTGGCAGGTTAAAAATCGTATAGTAGGCATTGGAAACCCCCAGCAGTTTGGCGCTGGCCCGTTTCCCTTCTTTGATCACATAAGAGTTAATGGTAATCTCCGGGGAGGCTGTATTCACCGTAGGAATCACCTCCATGATGGCCTCCACATCCTCCATGGTGAGTCCGGGTGAAAACTTTTTCTTCTGAGATTCTCCTCCCGAATTATCACCGTTCTCACCATTGGGAGCATCAATGATGGGCGTCACGATGATATTGTTCACCCCCACCATCTTGATCTGCTCCAGGATCTCCTGCTGGGCTCCTTTACCAATGGCCAGCATGGTAATCACAGCAGCCACTCCGAAAATAATACCCAGTGCGGTCAGCATACTCCGCATCTGGTTGGCCATGATTGACTCAATGGCAATGACTATGTCATGTAAATAGCGTTCCATCCTTACCCCCTGGTTCTGGTTGCACCAGCTGCTCCTCCTCCGGGAGGCATCTGGAAATTGCCCGGCTGTTTCGGCTGATTCATCCTCTCCATCATTTCCTTCCTCTTCTGCTCTTCCTCCGCCTTTCTGCGTTTAATCTCCTCCATCAGCTTCAATCCAGCATATTTAAAGGATTCAGGATTGGATGGATTGGATAGGTAGAGCTTCTCTCCTTTCTTTAATCCCATATCCACCACAATATGGTTCTCATTGGATTCACTCAATACCACCACCTGCTTTCTACCGTCACGGGTATAAACATAGGTCAGGCTATCATTAGCATGCACTGCTTCCAGCGGAATAAACATTACACTATCCAGCACCTGGGTAATCACCATGTTGCTGGTGGTCATGGAGGGTCTGAGAATAGTATCCCGCTCATTTAGCTCAATACGCACCTCAAACACTTTGGCATCCGTATTTGGAAGCTGCTGTCCTATATTGGCCACCTCGAGCACTTCACCGGTAAACTTTTTTTCGGGAAAAGCATCCACTCCAATGTTGACCATCTGCCCTTTCGTCAGTTTACTTATGTCTATTTCGTTTACATAGGTCATGGAGATCATGGTAGAGAGATCGGGCAGTGTGGCCACAGCCAGGTCCCATGTATTGATCTCCGAGCCAGCGGTTCTTTTTTCCCCGTTCCAGTCTTTCTTATAGATCACCATCCCCGCACCGGGAGCATAGATATCAAACTTCTCCATCACTGCTACCATCTCATCCTTGCTCCGTCGGTCCCGGGCCATATTAATCTCTGCCTCACGCATTTCTGCCTTTGCCTGTTGGACCTTCAATCCATAGTTCTTTTCAGCCTGGCCGTAGGCCCTGTTGGCCTTTTCCAGTTCAATTTGCGCCTGGCGAATGGCAGCCGGGGGTTCAAATTGACTTTGCTCAAGGGTTATCTCCGCCTCTTCCATGGCAAATTTAAGGTTGAATAACTGGTCACGCAGCTCCCGGAGCTGCATGGTGGTATCCAGCTTGGTCCGCATGTACTCAGACTCTTTCTGCTCCAGGTTATCCAGGATATCCTTCAGGGAGTTATCGGCTTCGGAACGGTCCAGGGTGGCCACCCATTGTCCCGAATCGACCACGGTACCTTCGGGAATCAGGTCCTGTATCTTTACACTGCGGATACGCAGGTTTCTGCTTCGCAGCTGCGACGGCGCTTTAATTTCGGTCTCCCGGATGGCCTGTAGTTCGCCGGTTACCATTACGGCGATTTCAAACACTCCCTGCTCCACCTCGGTCTCCAGCACAACTTCCTTCTCCTTGCCTGAGAGCGCTGAATAGAGTACCAGTGCAACGATCAAGACTGCGGGAACAACGATGGCTATTATTGTTCTTTTTTTCATGTTACTTGTAAAATAGTTCTATTAAATCAATTCATTTATTGTTTGCATGGCGTCCCCGGCAATGCGTTCTGCCTCTTCCTTGCTACCTGCTTCGGCATAGAGGCGAATAATAGGTTCTGTGTTGGATTTTCGCAGGTGCACCCATCCTTCGGGCATGTCCACCTTGACCCCATCCACGGTATTGATATCATCTTCTGCGTGCGCCTTCTCAAAGGCAGCAAGCAGCTTATCCGCATCGGCTCCTTCCGGCAAAGTGATCTTATTTTTGGAGATATAGTAATCGGGGTAGCACTTTCTTACTACACTACACTCCATGCCACTTTCGGCCAGGTGGGTCAGAAACAGGGCGATCCCTACCAGTGCATCCCTTCCGTAATGAAGTGCAGGGTAGATGATTCCACCATTTCCTTCTCCACCAATCACACAATTGTTTGCTTTCATGGCATTCACCACATTGACCTCACCAACAGCTGCTGGAAAATAAGCTTGTCCGTGGCCTTCAGTCACATCCCTGAGGGCCCTGGTGGAGGATAAATTGGAAGCTGTATTGCCCGGAGTCCTGGAAAGTATATAATCGGATATGGCAACCAGGGTATACTCTTCCCCAAACATGGATCCATCCTCACACACAATGGCAAGACGGTCAACATCGGGGTCCACTACAAAGCCCACATCTGCTTTTTCTCGTACCATCAGCTCTGAAATCTCTGTCAGATTTTCAGGCAGAGGTTCGGGATTATGTGGAAAGTCTCCTGTGGGATCGCAGTAAAGTTCAATCACATCATCCACACCCAATGCTTTAAGCAGCTGTGGAAGGATAATGCCTCCAACCGAATTTACACAATCAATAGCCACACGAAAGTTTTTCTTTTTGATCTTATCAGGTTTAACCAGGTCCAGTTGAAGTACCTGATCGATGTGTTTGACGTCCATTCCTTCCAGAGGTTTAATGGCCCCCAGATTTTTAACATCCGCATAGCTGTAATCGTTGGACCGGGCCATCTTCAAAATAGCCTCACCATCCTCCCCGGAGAGAAACTCTCCCCTGCCATTGAGCAATTTTAATGCATTCCATTGAGCAGGGTTATG
>JAUVIT010000237.1 GCA_030592605.1 Bacteroidota bacterium | reverse complement strand
TGCAACCCGAGGGATTAAAGAACCCGGAAGAGCTTAACCGACTAAATGAAACCTTTCTGGAGGAGATCAATAAGGGGGGTAAGCTCTTCCTGACCCATACCAAGATCCATGGACTATATACAATCAGGATGCTTATCGGGCAGACCTATGTAGAGGATAAGGATGTGGAGCTGGCCCTGGATGTAATAAGAAAAGCTGCAACTCAAACCATGATTAAAAAAGCTTATGATTAAGATAGCAACACGGAAGAACCCGAATACCAAACAGTCCTGGGAAAACATATACAAAAGTCATATTGAGAAGAAGAAGATACGCTCCGATGGGGATCGCCTGCTTAAATTTTTACCCTTGTTTGAGAAGGCGGAATCAATACTTGATTTTGGAGGGGGACTGGGTGGTAATATGAAATTCATCTCTGAACAAGTGAAAAACACAAGGTTTTTTCTGGTTGATCACAGTGAAGTCTCCCTGAATTTCGTGAAAAATGAGCTTCTGGGAGAGAAGGATGATAGAGGAAACAGCTTCGAATACCATACAAGCCTGAAAAAGATTCCAGATAACTCGATCCAGATGGTGATGTCTTTCCAGGTCCTTGAACACATCACCGAGTATAAGAAATTTATGGATCAGTTGTGGTCTAAAATAACACCAGGAGGTACCATGTTAATCTCGGTACCAGTGAGAGGGATACGTGACCGAAACAAGCAACATGTGAATAAATTTACTGTGAAAAGCATGTTCCGGATTCTCACTGCCTATGATGAGATTGTCCATATTGCACCCCGTAGTTACTCAAAGAAAACGGGTAAACCCACCACAGCATATTTTTACCTTGAAAAGCCTGATGTTTAAATATTGTAAAATAATTGCTCAATGAGTGATGCAGAGCAACAGCAGAGTATATTCCTAATCACCGGAAACATCCAGGGTGGTAAAACAAGCTATCTTTCAGAGCTGATTGAGCTGCTGAGAAAGAGAAGCTTAAGCGTGAGCGGATTCCTCGCGCCAGGTAGTTTTGAATCAGGAAAGCGCTCCGGGTTCAGGCTGAAAAATATTGTTTCCGGAGAGGAGCTGGCAATGGCATCCACAATAGAGACTGACACATGGATAAAATACAGAAGGTTCTGGTTTAATCCGGATGCATTCACACTAGGCAGGGAGTGGATCTGTGAAAGCCTGAAGGCAAACCCCGATGTCATAGTCATAGACGAAGTGGGTCCCATGGAAATGGATGTCTCCGGCTGGTCTGAAACCCTCGAATTCTTAAACAGCTCTTCAATACCAGTGCAGCTCTGGAGTGTCCGGGAAAGTTTGATCGGGGAAGTAATGGAACACTGGTCTATCTCTTCTGACCATATAATTCATATTGATAATGAAGAGGTACAAAAGGCAGCAAATCTGATCAGCAGGGCGGTAGAGAGAAATAGAAATTCCTAACATTTGTAACAAGATGAAACAAAAAGGAAATCAGCTTCCGGAACAGATGGCTGCCATCAGACAACACCAGGCAGGTGGTGCACTTAAAATTGAACAGGTGGCAATACCCCGTCCCGGTCCCGGCGAGCTGCTGATTAAGATGGATGCAGCGCCTATAAATCCTTCGGACCTGGCCTTGCTGGCTGGTGGTTACATGGAACGCTCCTACCCTTTCACCCCGGGTCTGGAGGGAAGTGGAACCGTGGTAGCAGCAGGGAGCGGACTTCTTCCCGGGCTTAGACTTGGGAAACGAGTGGCCTGCTCGCCCCAGCATGCGGGCGACGGAACCTGGGCATCTTATATGCTAACATCTGCCATGAATGTTGCACCCCTGCCAAGGCATATCTCCAGCGAGCAGGGATCGATGATGCTGGTAAATCCCATGACTGCCATGGCCTTTATGCAGATTGCACGAGAGGGAAAACACCGGGCCATCGTTAATAATGCAGCTGCCAGTTCCCTGGGAAAGATGCTGATCAGACTTGCATTAAGTCAGGGAATCCCTTTAATCAATATTGTCAGAAAGGAAGAACAGCTTGAGACCTTAAAGAGTATGGGGGCCACCCATGTCCTTAATAGCAGCTCAGAATCCTTTGAAGAAGATTTAAAAGCGCTTGCTGAAGACCTGGGAGCCACCCTGGTCCTGGACGCAGTTACCGGGAGCCAGAGTTCTATACTGCTGAATGCTGCACCTAAGGGCTCCACCCTCCTTGCCTATGCCAGGCTCTCAGGCGAAGCCATCCTGACCGATCCCGGCACCATAATGAAGGGAGAGAAAAAGATTACTGGATTCCTCCTTGGAAACTGGCTGCAAACCAAGAGCCTGCTCTTTAAACTTAAATTTATCAGCAAGGTAAAGAAAGCACTGAATGGTGATCTCTCCTCTTATATCAGCCGGACCTATCCTCTTGAAGACGCCGAGGAGGCCATTGCCCATTACAGGGAACATATGTCTGAAGGTAAAATCCTTCTGAAGATTGGATCCGATTGATTACTTTTATTTGTTGAACCCCTTTACTCTGATGTTATGAAACTATCATCGCTTATTATCCTGTTAGCAATCATGAGCGCAAGTGTTCTTATGGACGCATGCCAGTCTGTTGCTACCAGTGAGGAAACTCGTTCTGAGGCTCCCTTTCTCTGGGAAAATGCAAATATCTACTTCCTGCTTACGGACCGATTTAAAAATGGCGATCCCTCCAATGATCTGAATTTCGACAGAAGCGATCAAACTGCCAAACTGCGTGGTTTTGAAGGGGGTGATCTCAAAGGGGTCATTCAGAAAATTGAGGAGGATTATTTCGATCATCTTGGGATCACAGCCCTCTGGACCACACCCTGGTTTGAACAGATTCACGGAGGTACCGACGAGGGAACCGGAAAGACCTATGGATTTCATGGCTACTGGATAAGCGACTGGACCAGTATCGATCCCAACTTTGGGAGCGAAGAGGATGTGGCTAAACTGGTGGAGACAGCCCATGCCCATGGCATCCGGGTGGTAATGGATGTGATTATCAACCATACAGGTCCGGTTACAGAGATGGATCCGGTCTGGCCCGAGGAGTGGGTCCGTACCGAACCACAATGTACCTACCAGGACTATGAGAGCACAGTTACCTGTACCCTGGTAAAAAACCTGCCTGATATCCGCACCGAATCGGACCAGGAGGTAGAACTTCCTCCTCAATTGCTGGAGAAATGGGCACAGGAAGGCAGATTAGAAACGGAGATGGCTGAACTTGATGCCTTTTTTGCGCGTACCGGCTATCCCAGGGCCCCCCGGTACTACCTCATCAAGTGGCTTACCGATTTTGTCCGCAAATACGGCATCGATGGCTACAGGCTCGATACAGCCAAACATATTGAAGAAGGTATCTGGAGTGAACTTGGAAAAGAAGCACAAACTGCTCTGAATGACTGGAAGCAGGCAAATCCTGACAAGGTGTTGGATAATAATGATTTCTACATGGTGGCTGAGGTTTATGGATATGGCATCTCCGGTGGAAGGCTCTTTGGTTTTGGGGATCGGCAGGTGGACTTCTTTTCCCAGGAGATTGATGCCATGATCAACTTCGAATTCAAGGAGAGCGCCTTAATGGATTATGAGAAGCTATTTGCCTCTTACTCTGAAAAACTACACGGTCCCTTACAGGGTGTCAGTGTACTAAACTATCTCAGCTCACATGACGATGGAGGACCCTTTGATAAGAAGCGGGAAAAAACAATGGAAGCTGGAAGCAAACTGCTGCTTTGTCCGGGTGCCTCCCAGGTCTATTACGGCGATGAAAGCAGCAGAGAGCTGGATATTCCCGGTACAGAAGGGGATGCCACACTTCGCTCTAAGATGAATTGGGAGGAAATGGAATCCAATGTGGTCCGGAATGATATTCCCATTGCCGAATTAAGACTCCATTATCAGAAACTGGGACAGTTCCGCCGAGATCACCCTTCGGTGGGAGCCGGCCTTCACCAGATGATTTCTGAATCGCCGTATATCTTTTCAAGGGTATATGATACAGATGAATACAGCGATCATGTGGTGGCCGGACTGGAGTTGAATCCTGGAAAGAAGCGCATCGACCTGAACGGACTGTTTGAAGAGGGGACTGTTTTAAGGGACTATTATTCAGGAGAGAAGGTAGTTGTAAAGGGTGACCGGGTCACCGTGGATTCTCCGTACAATATCGTATTACTGGGACTGTAAGAGAGCAGAAATGAAGCAATATAGCATCGATCCATCCCTGATCAGCCTGGAGGAATTCAAAGAACTGACTGCAAGCAGGAGAATGTTACCGGGTCGGGTGGTGCTTCATGAGCAGATTGAGGAGCGATTCGGTCAACTTAAGCACTCTGGCATGGAGACCCTTGGAGATTT
>JAUVIT010000104.1 GCA_030592605.1 Bacteroidota bacterium | reverse complement strand
GAAGATTTTAAGGATCTGGATCAGTTGATCGCAGATTTGTTTGAAACCATGCAGGCCAGTGATGGAGTAGGATTAGCAGCTCCCCAAGTAGGCTTATCCCTGCGGATTTTTGTTGTGGACACCAGCCCAATGGCTGATGCAAAAGAGGAGCCCGGATTAGTGGACTTCAGAAAGGTGTTTATCAATCCCTACATACTGGAAGAGTGGGGCGATCCCTGGGCCTTTGAGGAAGGATGCCTGAGCCTTCCTAATATCCGTGAGGAGGTGACGCGAACCAGCCATGTGCGCATAGAGTATTATGATGAAAACTGGAACCTGAAAGAGGAGGAGTATGATGGTATCCGGGCCAGGGTCATCCAGCATGAATATGACCACCTGGATGGAAGGTTATTTGTGGACCGGATCAGCCCTATCAGGCGGAAATTACTTTCTGCCCGCTTGAATTCCATCAGTCACGGACGTGCCGATTGTGACTACCGAATGGTTTATCCGAAGAAGTAAGAGTAAGACAGCCAGTTTTTTCTTGAAAGATATGGTACGAAACCATCATGGACTTTTCTACACTTACAGTTGTCAGCCCCCCGGAAGTCAAATCAAGCTGGTCGCTTGAGGACCGCCTGGGAACCTTGCGTGTCAGGTTTTCCATTGGAAGAAACCGGTACCGGGTAAAGCCAGGATTATACAGGCTTGGAAGGCCCGGGAAAGATTCCGAAGTAATCGTTACAGCAAATTACAAGCTCAGTTTTGATCAGGTACGTAGAAGCCTGAGCGGATTGGATGCGTGGATCCTGGTCCTGGAAACCTACGGCATTAATGTATGGTGTGCAGCCGGGAAAGGGACCTTCGGGAGTGATGAACTGATCAGGCAGGTGAGGGAAACCCAGTTGACCCTCTATGTATCCCACAGGCGACTAATTGTACCACAGCTGGGGGCTCCCGGAGTTTCAGCACAGAAAGTAAAGGAGGCCAGCGGTTTTTCGGTCAGATTTGGTCCCGTACGCTCAGAGGATATAAAAGAATACATCTCTGCGAATTACAAGAAAGATGAAGCTGCCCGAACTGTAAAGTTTGAATTCAAGGACAGACTTATTTTAACGGCAGTTGAGCTGGCCAACTCTCTGCGCTACTTGTTTGTGGCCTTCATCTTACTGCTGCTCTTGTCCGGGATTCATTCAGAAGGATATTCATTTGTTCTCATGTGGAAAGCGGGCCTGAACTCTGGTCTGTATCTCCTGGCAGCCTATATCAGCGGTGCATTCCTGGCTCCTTTTCTTTTACCGTTTTTGCCCTTCCGGCATTTTGCCGGGAAGGGACTGGTGGCCGGACTCTTTGTGTTTGCATTCATAATGCTCTTTGGACGCACGGATATAAGCATTCTCTCAACGCTTGCCTGGTTTTTAATTTCAGGGGCCATTTCGTCCTATCTCACTATGAACTTTACAGGAGCCAGTACCTATACCTCACTAAGTGGTGTCAGGAAAGAGATGGGAATCTTTGTGCCCATCCAGATTGTATTTGCTCTTTCTGGCCTGGTCCTGATCATCATATCTAACTTGCTTTAGCATGGATACTCAAATCTATTTGAAGAATGTGGCAAGCCTGGAGTACGATCCTTCCAAATGTATCGGATGCCGTCTTTGTATCGAAGTATGTCCCCACAATGTGTTTGATATGGCTGGCAAAAAGGCGGAGGTGGTCAAGCCGGACAAGTGTATGGAGTGTGGCGCATGCGTACTAAACTGTGTTCCCGGGGCACTAACAGTTAAGCAGGGTGTGGGTTGTGCCGCTGCAGTTATCTACAGCTTCCTGAAAGGAACGGAACCAAACTGCGATTGCGGGGGAAACGAAGCATGCTGTTGATCAACTAGCTTTAACTAAGAATCATTAATTATGAATAAAGCATATATTCAAAAATTCAGAGAGATCCTAAGGGATTTCGACCAGGAATTATTTCTACAGAACAATGCCTCCTGCTGCAATGGAATCAGCCTGGCACAATGTCACACGCTATTGGAAATTGAAAAGAGCAATGAAATTTCAGTCTCTGATCTGGCAAAAAGTCTCTCTCTGGACAAAAGTACGGTGAGTCGAACGGTGGACGGACTTGTAAATATTAATATGGTAAACCGGGTTGTCCCCAAAGAGAACCGTAGAAAAGCACTGATTAACCTCACAGGTTCAGGTAAAGAGATTTGCTCTACCATAAATTATACCAATGATTCCTACATAAGTGAGGTTCTGAATGATTTTACAGATGAGGAAAGAGATGTGTTCCTCAGTTTATTCAGAAAGTTAACATGCAATATGTCAGCTTACAGAGCACAAAAAAAGGAGCCGCCTCATTGAGACAGCTCCATCTATTAATAACTTAAGACTTTCTGCTAAATCACAGCGTTGAAATGCTCTTCCGATTTAAGAAGCATATCGATATACTGGGCACGCTTGTAAACGAAGGGATCGTTGATGGATTTGCTGCTCAGTGTTCCCCTGAAAGCTTCAATAGAATCGTAGTTCTTGCGATCCATCCACTCTTCAAGTTCCTTTAACATCTCGGCAGCATATCCCACACCATTGTGATAGAAGGTGCTTACAGCTTCAACGGCGCTGGCACCAGCCAGGATCATCTTCACAATATCGATTCCCTCGTAGATGCCGTTGTTGGCAGCCACACTGGCATTCAGGTTTCCGTGGGTCAGACCGATATAACGGATGGATAGACGGTGGTCGCTGTGTGTGCTGAGGTTCCATGGAGAAACATGCTTTTCAGCTTCCACATCGATGTCCGGTTCAAACAGCCTGTTGAACAGAATAAAGGCATCGGCTCCGGCAGCATCCATATCCTTGATGGTTTTCAGCACATTGGTATAGAAGGGGCTCAACTTTACACTTACCGGAATTTTTACAGCTGCTTTTACTGCTTTCAGAAATTCGATCTGCTGAAGGATCACATCGTGACCGCTTTTGTCAAAATCGCGGGGTACAGAAAAGAAATTCAGTTCAAGCCCGGCAACACCTGCTGCTTCCAGCTGTAAGGCATATTCAACCCATGATTCCTTATATACAGCATTAAGACTTGCAAATACGGGAATCGATAGCCCTTCAACAACCTGTTTGAGATTATGTATATGCTCTTTGGGTCCGCCATGTTCAATTTTAGGAAAGAGATTGATCATTTCGGCATTGCGTTCATCGTAAGCTTCAAGCTGGTTGCTTAAATCATTGTCTTCAAGCTGAATCTGCTCTTCAAACAGAGAACGGTAAACCACAGCAGCTACGCCTGCCTTTTCGGCCTCCTTAAGTTTGTCAAGATTATTTGAGAGATTGCATGCACCCAAGATCAGAGGGTTCTTCAGGGTGACTCCCATGTGTTGTGTTGTAAGTGTTGCCATTTGAATAAGATTATGCGTTTTATATAATTCTGTATATAAAACTATAAACATGTATGAAAGGTTCAAATAAAATGTAAAGAATAGCAGATATTTTTCTTTTCGCAGCATGAATTTGTCAAAAGATCTTCCTGAACATCATGTTCGATCTGCGAAAAATTCCCATGCTGCGCGTCCTGGTCCCTTTCTCTGGTGGCGTGTTGACCGGGTTCCGGTGGTTCACATCAAATCATATGCGTGAGCTGATCATCCTCCCGCTTATCCTATGGGTGCTGATAACTATAATTTTCATATGGCAAAGCAGGAGGCCGAGAGCGCATACATGGCTCATCTCCCTGCTCCTGTGTCTCCTCATTTTTATTATTGGAGTCGGGACCGGAACTCGTTCACGGCCTGTTGATCCCGGCTTACCTGTGGATCAATGGGTACTTGTGAGGGGTGAGGTATGCGGATCGCCTTCATCGGAGAGCTATGCCCACATCTTTGATTTGAAGGTCCACCAGCTAACTTCGGCCGATACCATCTGCCGGGTCTCTACGCTTATTAAATGTTATCTGAGTACCCCGGGTGATTCCCTGTTGCCTGCTTCGGGTGAGATATGGCAATTTTATGGCACTTTGGTAGCTATTCGAAACAGTGGGAATCCCGGATCGCCCGATTACAGATCCATCATGGGAAGGAAAAATTGCTGGTATCGTTTTTACGCTTCCGGGGATGCAATAGGCTTCCGATACAACAGGGAGATTTCAGGCGTCCGGAAGAGCTTTTCTCCTGCTCACATTAGAACCCTGGTATCTGAACACTGGCATGGTTCCCTGGATGAGGTAAGCCTGTTAAAGGCAGTCTGTCTGGGCGATCGTTCTTCTCTGACCGATGATATGCGCCAGGCCTACACAGCCGCCGGAGGAATGCATCTGCTGGCCGTATCAGGTTTGCATGTGGGTCTGATCTGGTGGGTTTTACAATATATGACCGGGTGGATGAGCTTAATCTTCAGGAAGGGGATAGAGCGCACAGTGTTGGTAGTGGGACTCCTTTGGTTCTATGCATTTGTCACCGGATTTTCCTCCTCTGTTTGCAGATCGGTTACCATGTTCTCCTTTTTTTCTGCCAGTCGCATGATGGGAGAGCGGGGTCATGCACTCAACGTGATCCTTACATCTGCGTTTCTGCTGGTGTTGATAGAGCCGGGAAGACTTATGGATGTTGGTTTCCAGCTTTCCTACGCAGCAATTATCGGCATCATCACTCTGCACCCGTATGTAAGGCGTGTGGTCCGGCCGAAAAACCGGATCCTGCGTTGGATATGGGAAGCCACTTCGGTGAGTCTTGCAGCCCAGCTCTCCACTGCACCTCTTGTGATCTACTATTTTCATCAGTTGCCCATCTATTCGCTAGTAAGCAGTTTGATAGCAATACCTATACTCAGTCTCTTAATTGCCATTTTTGTCTGCTCGGTTCCCTTTGTTTTAGCCGGCATCATGGAGGGCTTGAGTTCTTTCGTGTTAGTGGAGCTGGCCCGACTGATGAACCGCTCCATGGAGTACCTCTCCTCCCTGCCCGGTGCAGTGCAATCCGGCTTACAGCTGGATCGATTTAGCCTTCTGATCTGGCTCCTGGTTCTGCTACTTGGAATCATATCGCTTTATGGCAGGAGGAGGACTCTATTTCCGGTGGGATTGTTGATTTCTGTCTTGCTACTGGGAAACGCCTGTTCCGGCTTGAAGCGTCGTTCCTCATCCGAACTGGTCATAGCACATTTCAAAGGAGCCTCCATGCTTACCATCCGTGAGGGAAGATGGGTGGACCACTATTGCTGGTACAGGGACAGCTCATCACGGGATTATATGAAGGCATACAGAACACTAAACTGGAGCAGCAGGATTTATACGAACCATCTTTGCGAGGTGGAGGAGGGGGTAAGGGCTGCAGGAAGGATTTCTGTTTGTACGCAGGTGGCTGAGGGAGCATGGTTATTTGGGGGATGCAGGTATGAAGGCCTGGTGCTTACAGCATATGTGGATGAGCAGGTGTGGGATAGTGTTTATGGCGATTCGGCATGTCATCGGGCTAAACGGCCCGATTTCGTTCTTCTTTCCGGAGAACCTGTGATGGAGGGACTTCAGGAGGAAGGTTGGATGACGAAAGTGGACCTTTTGATAGATGGATCGAACCGTAGCTGGTATAAAGAGAGAATGAAGGCTGAATGGGACCGGATATATTTGACTGATCGGTATGGAGCTTATGTGAAAAGATGGTAAAAAATGAGATTTCCATGCCTACAATTGGACAATTATCTGTTATTTTGCCCTGTTGCAATTTATAAGACTATGCGTATTGTAATTGCGGGAGCTGGCGAAGTTGGATCACACCTGGCCAAAATGCTCAGTCATGAGGAACACGATCTGGTGGTGATTGATAATGATGGCGATCGCCTGAAGTCCATTGGAAGTACATTGGATGTGCTGACCATTGAAGGAAACGCTAACTCCATTGCCCAGCTGAAGGAGGCAAAAATCGGGAAAGCCGATCTTTTGATCTCTGTCACCTCCTCGGAAGATGTGAATATAAACTCGGCTATTCTCAGTAAAAGGCTTGGGGCCAAGAAAACCATTGCCAGAATCGATAACCAGGAATATCTCTTACCAGCCAACAAAGAAATATTTGAGAACCTCGGGATAGATTATATGATTTATCCGGAAAAGATTGCGGCTCGTGAGATTGTGGGTTTGCTTTCGGAAACCGGGAGTACAGAGGTGGTTGAGTTTGGAGGAGGGAAACTCCATATGTATGTGATCAGGCTTGACGATGAAGCTCCGATTATCAATAAAAGCTTGCGGGAACTGACGCCCGGGAATGAGGGTCTGGAATACAGGGCAGTAGCCATTACCAGGCATGCCCAAACCATTGTGCCTTCAGGGGATGACCGCTTCGAAAGTGGCGACCTGGTTTATGTAATCAGCAGCAAGGCGGGATTAAAACAGCTTTACAAATACTCTGGAAAAAAGCAGTTTGAGGTACGCGATATAATGATCCTTGGAGGTAGCCGGATTGGACGAAAGACTGCCGATGCCCTGGGGAACCAGCACTATGTCAAACTTATTGAAAAGGACCGTCAAAGGAGCTATGTCTTATCGAATATGCTAAGCAATACGCTGGTTATCAATGGTGATGGGACTGATATGGAGCTCTTGCGTGAAGAAGGACTGGAGAAGATGGATG
>JAUVIT010000193.1 GCA_030592605.1 Bacteroidota bacterium | reverse complement strand
GGGATATGTCCAGGTTCTCCTGGACCAGGTCACAAAGGGCCACAATTTTCACTCCATCAAGAAAGGTGTAGCGGCGTACAGCCCCTTTGCCTCTTCCGCCCAGTCCTATAAAGGCCACATGGACTGTATCTATGGGATCACAGCGCAGCTCGATCACATCGCTTTGTCCTTCCGCTCTGGGAGGTTCAGGGAATAGTTCCCTGGCCTCAAAGGGGGTTTCTTCACTTTGTTTATCAGTTGATGTGCATGCTCCCAGTACAAGCAAAAGGGAGAAAAGCGGTAGCAGAAGTGATTTCATTTTGAGCTTTGTTTTCATCTTGGAGGGTCTTAGTGTTAGTTATAGTTTTATAAGTTCAATTTCAGAAGCGGGCCTGTCCAGTGTCAATTCAATGACTGTGGCCACGTCATCAGGAAGTTTCCCGGGCAAGTTCAAGGTTAATGTTTCAGTGTCCTGGCTAACTTTCAGGGCTTTGTCATCCTGAAGGAAACGGGCACTCTCAACAATAATACCTCCGTGAAGGGGAAGAACCAGCTTTTTTTCAGGCTTGCCTAGCAGGTGGAGATAAATCTTGTTCTCCTTGTGGGTGCTGACCATCTTTTTACCGGGCAGATAGGGACCGCCCCGGGTTCCATATACCGCCTCTCCATTGATGGATAACCATTGGCCCATTTCTTTCAGAATTACCAGCTGTCGATCCTCAATCCGGCCATCGGGCATGGGACCCACGTTAAACAGGAGATTTCCATCACCGCCAATGGTTTGCAGGAGGGTATGAATGCATTCTTTTTTTGATTTCAGTTTATCGTTTGGTTTCCAGGCCCACTGCTCTCCAATGGTCATGCAGGTTTCCCAGGCATATGTATTATCAAAGGCACCAACCTCTTGCTCCGGAGTAGCAAAGTCGCCTGCAAAAGTGGCACTCCTGGATTTGTCTTCCATATCTTTCCTTCCTTTGTCAACCCGGTTGTTGATCAGGATATTATCATTCAGTCCCCGGAGGTAGGCGTACATATCCGTACCCATCTCATGCGTCCAGGCCCATTCCCATTCTCCATCAAACCAGATTAGGAAGGTCTTGTAATCTTCGATCAATTCCCTGAGCTGGTTCTTCATAAAGTTGATATAATGCTCCATTTGCACCTGGGTGGCTGAATCCATTTTCCTGGCTTCTCTGAAGCTGTAGTCCGGTGCAGGATAATCTACGGGATAATCATCCCGATACCAATCGCAAATAGAGTAGTAAGTACCGAATTTGATCCCCTGTTTCTGGCATTCCTTTGCCAGTTCTTTCAGGATCCCTTTCCCATATGGAGTGGCCGCCATATCGTAATCGGTATACTCACTGTCCCAGAGGCTGAATCCATCATGATGCCGGCTGGTAATAATAATGTATTGCATTCCGGCTGCTTTGGCGGCTCCTACCCAGTCAGACGCATTGAAGAGTTCCGGGTTGAAATCCAGATACAGTTTATCATATTCTTCTTTTGGGATCTCCCTCCCTCTTGACCAGGAAATTTCCTCTCCTGTCAGCGTAACAGGACCCCAATGGATGAACATACCGAAGCGCATATCCTGGAATTCCCTGAGTGCTTCCGGATTGGTAAGCAGACCGGGGTTTAATTCCCCTCCGCCTGAAAATTGAGCATGTCCGTAACAGGCTATAAACAGTAAGAGAAGGGCAGAGATAGATTTTTTCATCATTCAGAAAAGCATATCAGAGAATGCAATTTAACATGAAATAGCATAACTTTATAGACTATGCTAAGTATTTTTCTTCATATATGGATTCTGTTCTTCCCCATGTTTTTAGAGGCAGAATGTGTAGATAAACCTGCTGAGGTATATGTTCGTATCAACCAGGTGGGTTACAGGACCGGTGAGCAAAAGTTGGCCATACTTTTCTCATCTTCAAAAATCAGAGAGACCTATACTTTGACCTATGCAGGATCGGGAGAAGGGCTGCTTACCATAAGGCTCCTTAAATCTGAGGCAAAGACCTGGGGTGCTTTTGAGCATTACTATACCTGCGATTTCAGCAGGGTGACTGAGCAGGGCTCTTTTTTTCTGATAGGAGACAAAAGTGGAACCAGGAGTCCGGTCTTTCAAATATCTGACAATGCATATGACCATCTGCAGGAAGAGTTGCTTGTATTTATGCGCCAGCAGCGCTGTGGCTACAATCCTACCCTGGATATGGTTTGTCATCAGCATGATGGCCGCTCCTTTTATGGTCCCATGCCAGATTCAAGCTATGTTGATGTTAGCGGGGGGTGGCATGACGCGGGAGACCAACTGAAGTATTTGATAACCGGCAGCTATGCCACGGCCCATATGCTGCTGAGCTATTCCCTGTATCCCGACCGCTTTGAAGACCGGTGCAATGCACTTGGTCAGCCCGGAGGCAACGGTATTCCTGATGTATTGGATGAAGCCAGGTGGGGATTGGACTGGATACATAAGCTGCATCCGGCACCTGATCAACTGGTGCACCAGGTGGCCGACGATCGCGATCATGTGGGATGGAAGATGCCAGACCAGGACCGGTCCGATTTTGGTTGGGGTCCAAACTCCTACCGCCCTGCTTATTTTGCCAACGGTAAACCCCAGGGTTTAAATAAATACAAGAGTGAGGCAACAGGGGTATCCAACCTGGCTGGCCGTTCCGCAGCTGCCATGGCTCGTGCTGCACGCATATGGAAGGAGGAGGCTTTGGATCCTCATTTTGCCGGAAAATGTCTGGAAGCCTCCATCAGCCTGTATAACATGGGAAAGGAAAAGGAAGGATTTCAACAGGGCAATTCCTATGGAGCACCCTATCGTTATGGAGAAGAGACCTGGGCCGATGACATGGAGTGGGGGGCCGCAGAACTGTATAAGACAACAGGAGAGGATAGCTACCTGGAAGATGCAATCAGATATGCCCGGATGGCAGGGACAGTCTCATGGATGCCTCTCGACACGGCGAAACACTACCAGTATTATCCTTTTATAAATATGGGCCACTATGCCCTGTACGATGCTGTGGACGATTCTTTCAAAGATAGCCTGGCAGCTTACTACAGGCACGGGATCGAAAGTTGCCTGGCCAGAGCAGAAAAGAATCCCTACGGAATCGGTATTCCCTTCATCTGGTGTTCCAATAACTTGCTTACCAGCCTGATTGCGCAAATGATCCTTTACGAAGATATGACCGGCGATGATCGTTATGCCACCTTTCTGGTACAGCAGCGTGACTGGCTGTTTGGCAGAAATCCCTGGGGAACTTCAATGTTTACCGGGATTCCCGAAGGGGGTGAGTATCCGGTGGATGTCCATACCAGTGTGTATGCCCTGACCGGTATGGAGGTAAATGGAGGCTTGATTGACGGTCCTGTTTATGGTAGTATTTTCAGGAACCTGCAGGGACTGCTCATGAATGATCCCGATGAATTTGCTTCTGTGCAGAATCCCTTTGTTGTCTACCACGACGATATGGGGGATTTTTCCACCAACGAACCCACCATGGATGGAACAGCTGGTGCCATCCTGATGATGGCCCATTTTGCGGCGCAGTAAATCCTGCCAAAATAAAGCGAGAAGAGTGTGTCTATTTGCCTTTTTTCTGGAGCAGGATTTCAGTGGGTTCTATGGTGACCAGGCATCCTTTGGACATGCCAAGCAGCTCCTCCTCAATCTCGCTGTAGAAGAGCTCGAGCTTTTCTGTTTGATCCACAAATTCAATTACCACTGGTAACTTTTCGGTTAGTTCCCAGAACCGGGAGGAGCGGATCGCGTTGCTGGAGCCATAGCCCATGATTCCCCTGAATACTGTGGAACCAGCGATTCCTTTTCGATGCGCCAGTTCAACCAGGTGCTGGTAAAGTAATTTGGTGCCGATTTTATCGGTGGTACTGGCTTTGATCTTGAGCCTGCTGTATTTGGAATCCCGTTTATTTTTGTCCATGTTTTATCCCATTAACTTGGTGGAAATATATCCCAGGTAAACCGCAACGAATCCTAGGAAAATGCTTAATCCTGTATAAAGAAGCAGGGGGAGGATCTGGCCGTTTTTCATCAACACAAGATTTTCACCCGAAAAGGAGGAGAAGGTGGTGAATCCGCCACAGAGGCCCACCATCAGGAACATCCTCCACTCGACAGTCAGGATCGGACTTTTCTCAGAGATCCCGATCAGGAACCCGATCAGCAGGCTCCCCAACACATTTACGGTGAGTGTTCCAATGGGGATGGATAGCCAATCGATGCGGGTGTTAAGCCGGGAGACCAGGAAGCGGGCCACGCTCCCGATAAATCCTCCTGTACCTATCAGTAAGAGTTGTTTAAGCATATGATTAATCCATTAACCACTGATCCAGCCATCCTTTGAACTCCCGTTGCCAGAGGATGCCGTTCTGCGGGCTAAGTACAAAGTGGGTTTCGGAGGGGAAGAATAGCATGCGGCTGGGAATGCCCAGCATCTGGGCCGCATTGAAGCCGGCCATGCCCTGGGTGTAGGGAATGCGGTAATCGTGTTCTCCCTGCATAAACATAATGGGAGTATCCCAGTTCTTGACGAAGTGGTGAGGTGAGCCGGCATAAGAATTCATTGCTACAGGATTGTCTTTTTCCCATGGGGCTCCCCCGGTCTCCCAGTGCTGAAAAAACATCTCCTCGGTGGTATAGTACATCAATTCTTCCTGGAAAACCCCGCAATGTGATATGAAGGCCTTGAAGCGTCCCTCGTGATTTCCGGCCAACCAGTTAACTGAGAAACCACCAAAGCTGGCACCTACGGCACCCAGGCGTTCCTCGTCCACATAAGGCTCGGCGGCAATATCGTCGGCTGCAGCCAGCAGATCCTGCATGGCCAATCCGCTGTTATCCTTGCTTACCTGGTCGGTCCAGAGCTGACCGTGACTGCTGACT
>JAUVIT010000044.1 GCA_030592605.1 Bacteroidota bacterium | reverse complement strand
GCCAGGGCACGGGCCTCTCCGAAGGCCTTATCCTCTCCCGATTCAGAAGAGTATATACCAGAGATGGAGCGGATTACCGCCTTGTACCGGCCTGAAACTTCCTCTATGGCTGTTGAAATCTCCCCCAATGTAGCGCGGTGCTTAGCAGCTTCAATGGAAAGTTCAAGTAAGTTGCCTGTGCCGTTTCTAGTACTATCTGTTATAGCTTTCAATGAAGATGCTACTTTGTCCTTATCGCGTTCTTTTTTTAGCTTGGAAAGACGGTCCAGCTGTGCCTGGCGGACAGCTGTGTTATCTACTTCCAGAATGTCGATGGGATCCTCTTTTTCCAGGCGGTATTGATTCACACCTACGATGATATCTTTTCCGCTATCGATTCGTGCCTGTTTTCTGGCTGCGGCTTCTTCAATGCGCATTTTAGGAAGTCCGGTTTCAATGGCTGCGGCCATTCCTCCCAACTCTTCTATCTCTTCGATATGCTGCCAGGCCCTTTGTGCAATTTCATGAGTCAGGGTTTCCACATAGTGTGATCCGGCCCAGGGATCCAGTGACCGGCAGATTTCTGTTTCTTCCTGTAAATGGAGCTGGGTATTACGGGCAATTCGAGCAGAGAAATCTGTGGGAAGAGCAATGGCTTCATCCAGGGCATTGGTATGGAGTGACTGGGTATGACCCAGTGCTGAAGCCATGGCTTCGATCGAGGTCCTTGCAACATTATTAAAGGGATCTTGTTCGGTAAGGCTCCACCCGGAAGTCTGAGAGTGGGTGCGGAGAGCCATGGACTTAGGATTTTTTGGATTGAACTGTTTGACCAGTTTGGCCCAGAGCATCCTTGCAGCTCTCATCTTGGCGATCTCCATAAAGTGGTTCATCCCAATGCCCCAGAAAAAGGAGAGCCTGGGTGCAAAAGCATCAATATCGATGCCTGCCTTCACCCCGGTTCGCAGGTACTCCAGTCCGTCGGCAAGCGTATAGGCCAGCTCAATATCGGCTGTGGCCCCTGCCTCCTGCATGTGGTATCCGGAGATACTGATGCTGTTGAACTTGGGCATATTTTTGGAGGTATATTCAAAAATATCTGCGATAATTTTCATGGACATCTCCGGGGGGTAGATATAGGTGTTCCGGACCATGAACTCTTTCAGGATATCGTTCTGGATGGTTCCGTTCAGTTCCTCAAGCGATGCTCCCTGTTCCAGCCCGGCCACAATATAGAAGGCCATGATCGGTAATACGGCCCCATTCATGGTCATGGATACCGACATCTTGTTAAGCGGGATCTGGTCGAAAAGGACCTTCATATCCAGAATGGAATCAATGGCCACCCCCGCCTTCCCCACATCTCCCACAACCCGTTCGTGGTCGGAATCATAGCCCCGGTGAGTGGCCAGGTCGAAGGCCACGGATAAACCTTTTTGTCCGGATGCCAGGTTCCTTCGGTAAAATGCATTGGACTCTTCGGCAGTTGAAAAGCCAGCATATTGCCTGATGGTCCAGGGCCTCATGGCATACATGGCCGAATAGGGTCCACGCAAAAAGGGTGGGAAACCGGCTGCAAATCCGAGGTGTTCGGTTTGCTCCAGATCTTCCTTACTGTAAGCAGGTTTGATGCTTATATGTTCCGGTGTTTCCCACAGATTGGAGGCAGTCTCCTTTTTTGAAGGCGCCTTGAGATCGCGGAAATTTATTTGGCTAAAATCTGGTCTCATATCAGTCTAAAGTATTTAAAATCAAAATGCTATAGAAGTATCTTATTGAAACTTGTCAGGGTTTGGAGCACGTTGGCGTTCCTATGGATGAAATGCTCGAGTCCTGCTTTCTTCAATTCATTAATCTCGTCGGCAGGGTATCCTGCAATTACAACAATGGATAAGCCAGAGAGTGCTTTCTGAATAGCCGGGGCGGTCTCGCCGTAAATATCGTCAGAGCTGCAAAGAACCACTATGTCGAAATCTCCGGAAGAAGCGAATGTAATGCCTTCTTCTACATTAAGGAAAGGGCTTCGGTCCACAATTTCGTATCCTGCACAGGCGAAGAAGTTCCCTGCAAAAGTGGCCCTGGCAGTCATCCAAACTGGATTTCCATATTTGAGCAGCAGTACTCTGGGCGTTTTTGCGCTTCCTTCTGTCTCTAAACGGAGCTTCTCAAATGGCGTAGAAAGCCGGAAGGTTTGGAGAGGTAAGAGGGTCGATCCGACAGTATCCGTTTCTTCTTTTTTGGGTGAAGCAATCAGTTGTTGCAGGTGCAATTCATGAAAATTAGGGTAAGCGTTGGTCCCCAGAATTCTACCCTTGCCTGATGAGGCCCGATCAGTTTTTTTCTTGCGTGAAGTCTCTGCCTTTTCCTGGATCCATCCAGCGGCGAACGCTAAGCTGAATCCTCCCATGGACTCCACTTCGCAGAACAGGTCCCAGGCTTTCTCTGCAAGGGAATCGGTCAGGCTTTCAATATAATAGGAGCCTGTAGCCGGGTCGGAAACCTGGTCAAAGTATGCTTCTTCGCGAAGGATGATTTGCACATTTCTGGCTATACGATCGGAAAACATACTGCCTTTCCCATTGGGATAATCAAAAGGTAACACATTTACCAAATCAGCTCCCCCAAGAATGGAGGACATGGCCTCAGTGGTGCCGCGAAGCATATTTACATGCGGATCATAAAGGGTCATGTTCCATTGCGAAGAGACAGAGTGGATGCGGATGCGTGCCCGGGAAGTTTCTACTCCATAAGCCTCTGCTATTTTCGCCCATAGAATCCGGGCAGCCCTTAACTTGGCAATCTCCATAAAGTAATTGGGGCCGGAGCCAAGGTACAGCAGGAGTGCCTCCTGAGCGGTGAAAGGATCGATTTCTTGTTCAGTCAGAATCGCCATGTATTCACTGGCCATGGCCATGGAAAAGGCCAGTTCTTCCACCAGGTTGGTGCTGGCGTTTTGAATCAGTGATCCGTGGACCTCAATGACCTTCATTTGGGGCGAGGTCTCTTTCACCTTCTTCACAAGTTTGCCAAGGTTTTCAAACCCTGCAATGGGGATCCCGGTTTCCGCCATTTTTCCCAGGGGGTCTGCGCCCAGACATCCTTTTAATTCTGAGGATTCAGTTCCTTTATGGGATGCTATTGTACAAAGTGCTGAGTAGAGGGCATCCCCTCTCATGCACCCGCCGAAATGTAGTTCAGTATCCCGAAGGGAAATTCCTTCGAAGAGCTCTTCAAGTGTGGGAACATCAGCAATCCTGACGTCACCCAGTTGAATGCGAATGGCCTGAACGTCTCCTTTCAGGGCTGCTTTGATTCTTTCGTTGGTTTCCTGGAAATTATTCCCCGGACTTAGTTGCTGGCAAATGAGCCATCCATTGGGTGCATCAGATTGATTTTTCAGATTTCCAATTCCCTCCAGGTAGTCCAGGTTCTCCAGGTCTTCCTCTCTGTAGTATGGCTTGACCGGAATACCTTCATCGCTAAGCCAGACAAGTTTTTTCTGGTAATCGGCGCCCTTCAGATCAGCCTTTATCTTCTCTTCCCACATGGAGGTGGTGATCTCCGGAAAGTCAGTAAACAGCTGTTTGCTCTCTTCTTCTTTCATGATAAGCTAAAATTGAAATACAAAGAAACTACATTGTAAACATCTTAACAATGTTTTTAGTCATGATTAACATTATGTTAAAACACAAAGGCCAGGATGTAATTCCTGGCCTTAGAAAGAGTTTATATTCAGACTAGTCGCCTAAAGAGAGCCAGTCATCCTGGAGGGATCGACCCATTCATCGAACTCCTCTTCGGTGAGGTATTTTAGTGCCAGTGCAGCCGCTTTCAGGGTGCTCCCCTCTTTATGAGCTTTTTTAGCAATCTCGGCAGCCTTTTCGTACCCGATATGGGTGTTCAGTGCTGTGACCAACATCAGGGAGTTGTTCAGGTTCTCTTCAATCCTATCCTGGTTGGGTTCAATCCCAACAGCGCAGTTTTCGTTGAAGGAGCTACAGGCATCCCCTATGAGCCTGGCCGACTCCAGAAAATTGGAAATCATCATCGGCTTAAATACATTGAGTTCGAAATGGCCGTTGCTTCCACCAATGTTGATGGCCACATCGTTGCCCATGACCTGGGCGCATGCCATAGTCAGCGCCTCTGCCTGTGTTGGGTTTACCTTGCCTGGCATGATGGATGAGCCAGGTTCGTTGGCAGGGATAATGATTTCCCCGATACCGCAGCGCGGACCGGAAGCAAGCATGCGGATGTCGTTTCCTATTTTCATAAGGCTTACAGCAAGGGTCTTCAGGGCTCCATGGGTTTCCACAATGGCATCGTGGGCGGCCAGTCCTTCAAACTTATTGGAACCTGTTACAAAGGGAAGATCCGTAAAGCGGGCGATGTTCCTGGCTACCAGTACGGAATATCCCTCCGGTGTATTGATGCCGGTACCCACGGCGGTTCCGCCCAGGGCCAGTTCGGTGAGGTGATCCAGGCTGTTGATTAATGATTTCAGTCCATGATCGAGCTGACTTACATATCCGGAAAATTCCTGACCCAGTGTGAGCGGTGTGGCATCCATCCAGTGGGTGCGACCGATCTTCACTACATTCATATTGGCATCAGCTTTTGCCTTTAGTGTATCACGAAGATCCTTTACCCCGGGTATGGTTATTTCGGTGAGCATTTTATAGGCTGCGATATGCATGGCCGTAGGAAAGGTGTCGTTGGAGGATTGGGACTTGTTCACATCATCATTGGGATGGATCATGGTCTTCCCTTCACCAAGCTTATTTCCCTGGATCACATGGGCCCGGTTGGCCACCACTTCGTTTACGTTCATGTTGGATTGTGTTCCGGATCCGGTCTGCCAGACCACAAGCGGAAACTGATCTTCCAGCTTCCCCTCAATAATCTCATCACAAACCTGCATGATCTGATAGGCCTTTTCTTCAGAAAGTACTCCCAGTTCCAGGTTAGTAGCTGCTGCAGCCTTTTTAAGGTAACCGAAGGCCTGGACAATCTCTTTAGGCATCCGGCCATCTCCTATTTTAAAATTCTCTTTTGAACGCTGGGTTTGAGCACCCCAATACTTGTCGGCGGGGACCTTCACCTCGCCCATGGTATCCTTTTCAATTCTGGTTTTCATGATGGGTATATTTTGAGCTTAAATATACTCAATCAGATGCAAGCTGATGCGGTAAAAAAAATATTCTTGAAAAGAATCTGGCTCAGGAGTCGGCTTTGGCCAGCAGAATGGTAATGTATAAGTTCCCTTCTGTATCGGACTCCACCCCCACGCCACATTGGGTCACATCTTCGAGCAGGGTTGCTTCCCCCTCTGGCAGCTGCAGTAATTCATCCAGGATCACATCTTCATTAGTGGAGGTCGTTTTAAGAACCAGCGCATTCAGGTTATAGAAGCTATATTTTTCAAGCAGGGCATCCCAGTGAACATCCAGGCCATCGGTATCTACCTCTACAACTTCATTGGCCATTTTATACGAGTATACCTGTGCTTCTCCCACTACAAAATACTGGTGTACAAAGGGGCCATCTTCTCCTTCATCGACACGGAAGTCCCTTATGGCTTCGTAGATCAGGTTCTCAATGTTCTTGATCTTGATGTAAGGGCCTGTGTCCTTCTTGCATGAAAACAGGGACAAAGGTATAATCAGTATAAGGATCAGACGGAGTTTCTTCATGACCAATACATTTATACCATAGTACGAAAAGCGTGGCTAAAAGGTTGCTTAGAGCTGGTCGATGTTTTCAGGAGGATCGCCCACCACGGCCTTGTACTTTCCCTCCACAATGGGCCGGTGGATCAGCTTGGGATTTTCGACCATTACCTTGATCCATTCTTCGTCGTTCAGATTCAGGCTTTTCAGTTCTTTCCGATAAATTTCTTCCTGGGTACGAATCAGTTCCTTAGGCTTCACATGGAGTTTCATAAGCAGGGCGGTCAGTTCGGCTTCGCTGAGAGGCTCCTTCAGGTATTCGCGTACCTGAAGGTCCATCTTAAGCTCAGTGGCATATTGCAAACCGGCCCTGCTCTTTTTGCATCGGGGATTGTGATAAATGGTGTACATATTGATCTTTAAATATTTAATTGTTCGATTCCTCTTCCTTCGCTTCGGCCTTGTTTACCGGATCGGCATCCAGGACAAACATGCCGCGCCCATGGGTGGCAACGATGATCAGGTTTTCACGAGCTTGTATGGCCAGGTCATGTACATAGGTACAGGGAAGGTCGCCCAGCACCTCCCAGCTCTCCCCTGCATTTTTGGAGACATAGACTCCCACATCGGTTCCCAGGTAAAGAATATCCTTTTCCTCCGGATCTTCACGGATCACATTGACCGGTCCGGCCGGAATATTGGCCGAAATATCCTCCCAGGTGCTTCCAAAATCGGTGGAGCGCCACAAATAAACTGCGGCATCATCATCCCTGCGCCCGGTCTGGGTAACATAAACGGTACCGAAATTGTATTTGGAGGCAACGATCCTTGAGACCCATCTTACAGGCAGGGGGTCCGAACGGATATCTTCCCAGTTTAAGCCACCATCCTTTGTTCTCCAGAGTCTTCCATCGTCGGTGCCTGCATAGAGCAGCTTTGGATTGAATTTGGATTCTTCCAGGGCTGTAATGGTCTGATAGCTGATATCGCCCTGTTTTTCCGGATCGTTGTAAGTAAGGTCCGGACTAATCTGTTCCCAGGTCCCTCCTTTGTCTATTGACTTCAGGACATGCTGTACTCCGTGATAGACAATATCCGGATTGTGGTCGGACAGGAGGGTCGGAGCCATCCATTGTCCCCTGAATTCAGGCTCTTCGGGGAAGGTCTCAGGCAATACCCATTCCATATCTTCGGGGTAGCCTTCTACGGTGGCTCTGGCCAATTTCCCATAGAAGAGGGAAGCATAGATGGAGCTATTGTCCCTGGGGTCCACCACATGGGTGCTTCCTTCGGCACCCAGTGTGTATTCCCATTCAGTGGGTCTGATCTTATCCCTCCCCCTGGAAAGATCTACCTCGGTATAGAAACTATGGTGGTCCTGGACAGAGCCAAATACCCTGAATGGTTCGCTGTTATCGAACTCCACATTATAAAATTGAGCCAGTGGGAGTTCCTCGATCAGGTTCCTCCAGTTCTCACCTTTGTCGTAAGAGACCGAAATGCCGCCGTCTTGGGCAGCAAGGATGTAATTGGAATTATCAGGATCGATCCACATACCGTGCTGATCCATATGTATCTTACCCCTATCGGGTTCGAATGTAGCACCTCCATCTGTGGAGATATTGATCCATAGACCCAGGGTATAAATCCGGTTCTCATCATTGGGATCTACACGCATCTGGGCAAATACCCATCCGTAGGTACCCGAGTGTCCGGACATGTATTTTTTGGTTTCCTCCGTAAGCCCGCTTACTTGCTTCCAGCTCTCCCCGGCATTGTCGGAACGGTAGAGGGTGGCTCCCTTGATCACATCTTCTTTGGGACGACCATAAGAGTCAAGTTCCCCTTCTTCGGCTTTGAAAGCAATTTCATAATCATCCACAAATGCATAGATCACATCGGGATTGGAGCGAGCCACATCAATACCGGTACGTCCCATAAATTTGGATGAAGGCAAGCCATCGCTCAGTTGCTTCCAGTTTTCCCCACCATTAGTGCTTTTCCAGATACCATTGTTTTTGTGGCTTTCATAAGTGCGGGGATCGTTCCACTTCAGACGGGTGCGCTGCCAGGTGGTGGCATAGAGAACTTCCGGATCGCGGGGGTCCATCACCAGGTCGTTTACGCCACTTTCGGGTCCTTTGTAGAGTATCTTCTCCCAATTGGTTCCCCCGTCGGTAGTTTTATAAAGTCCTCGCTCCTTGTTCTGGGTCCATTCGTGACCCGAAGCAGCCACGTAAACAATATCCGGATTTTCCGGATGGACCAGGATACGGGAGATGGTAAAGGTCTCCTCGAGTCCCATATGCGTCCAGGTCTCTCCTCCATCGGTAGTACGCCAAACGCCGCAGCCAGGATTTGAGGAACGGAATATATTGGCCTCTCCGGTCCCCACCCAAACTATTTCTGGATTGGAGGGAGCAATGGCCAGGTCTCCTATGGTGGAAGTACCCTGGTTTTCAAATACCGGTTCGAAACTTACCCCTTCGTTGATGCTTTTCCAGACCCCGCTGGAGGCTGTAGCCACCCAGATGGTGTAGTTTTGTCCCTTAGGCCCAACTGCCTCCACATCGGTACAACGCCCGCTGATGTTGGTGGGCCCGATAAATTGCCAGTGCAGGTCCTTGAAAGTGGAACTTTCGCGCATTTCTTCATGGCCCTGATACATTTGCAGTTTCTCTTTACCACTAAGTATGGGAGATTTCTGCTGTGCATTGAGTGCAGATCCAGAAAGAATCATACTGCTAATGAGCAGACAGGGAATGAGATTTTTCATTTTCACGGTTTTAGGGATAGGGTTTGAATCATAAAAATAGCTAAGTTTTTCTTATTTTGCCCCAAATCTATCTGTATGCAGATTCTGATTGTTGAGGATGAGGCTTCTTTAATGGAGTCCATGGTCTCTTACCTGGAGCTTGAGGGATTCAGGTGCGAGAAGGCAGCAGATTACCATACGGCTGTTTGTGTGCTGGATAAGCATGACTATATCTGTATGCTGATCGATTTAAACCTGCCCGGTGGGGATGGCCTGGAGCTGGTAAAGCTTGCCAGGGAGAATCAGTCAGAATCGGGGATCATTATTATATCAGCAAGAAATACCATAGAACAGCGGGTGGAAGGACTTGAATCCGGAGCGGATGATTACCTGGTAAAACCTTTCCACCTTTCTGAACTGGTGGCCAGAGTGCATTCTGTGGCCCGTCGAACCCGCATGAAGGGAGGAGAGGTACTCAGCTTTGGGGTAATCTCTGTCCTGCCAGAAGAACATACCTGTTTTGTTGACAAAAAGCAGGTTGAACTGACCCGGAAAGAACTGGATATGCTGATGTTTCTGATGGCAAATCGTAACCGGGTGGTAACCAAGGAGAGTATTGCTGACTATCTTTGGGGGGAGTATGGAGGAGGGTACGGATCCTACGATTTTGTGTACACCCACCTGAAAAATCTGAGACGGAAACTACAGGAGGCAGGAAGTCCGGATTATGTTCAGAATATTTACGGCATAGGATATAAATTTTCCCTTGATCAAAGTCCATGAAGCTGCTTACCAAGTCGACACTGCTGATCGCCACACTCTCTCTGTTCCTGTTTTTTTTCATGGG
>JAUVIT010000235.1 GCA_030592605.1 Bacteroidota bacterium | reverse complement strand
GCAAAGATCGAAAAATTGCTTTGGTAGTGGGCTACGAAGACATACTCCGGATGCAGCAGAACCTGTTTGGCTTTATGATCAGTGAGATTGAAAGCGCCGAAGAGGTGAGTCAGATCACCCGCATCTACCAGCGCTTACCTGTTCTAATTCAGGCTCTCATCGACAGTGGCAGCAATACATCGAACCTCACAGGGATCATCAGTTTAGTGGGAGATGCCATTCACAAACGCCTGATCGAAATTGCCCTGGAAGACCTGGGACCTGCTCCCAGGAACTTTGCCTTTATGGTCATGGGAAGCCAGGCCCGGGGTGAGCAAACCCTGGCCACGGACCAGGATAATGCCATAGTGATTGACAATGATCCCGGAAAGTTGAGTAAAAAGGATCAGGCTTTCTTTCTCGAATTGGGAAAAAAACTAAACAATGACCTGAATACGGTGGGCTACAAATTCTGTCCGGGAGAGATCATGGCCGGAAATCCCAGGTGGAACCAGGACCTCAACACCTGGCAGTCCTACTTTAGCGAATGGATCCAGAACAGTCAACCGCAAGACATGCTGGACCTTACCATATTCTTAGATTTCCGTGGCATATTTGGGGATCTAAGCCTCATTGAAAAACTTCGCGATCATGTGAATCGTACCGCTGAAGGTAAATCCATATTCTTCTTCCATATGGCCCAACCGATTCTGAAAATGAAAGCCATGCCCAATCTGCCTGGAAACCTGAAAGCAGCTTCACAATCGGACACCCAGATAGACATCAAATTGGCCCAGATACCGGTCACATCTTTCATCCGGCTATATGCCATTCGCGAAAAACTGGTATCGAACAATAGTATGGAACGTGCCGAAAAATTGCACAAAAGGAGTATAATCAGTGCCTCCACCATGGAAGCATTAAGCGATTCTTTTGATTTTCTTACTTATCTAAGGATCAAAAATCAGGCATATAGTATATCCCGCCATGAAGCTCCCGGGAACACACTCAGATTGGGACAATTATCACATATCGAAGCCCTCACCCTGAAAAAAATCAACACAGATATTGCCGGCCTCCAAACACTTCTTGGCAGCGTATATAGCAGAACGGATTAAACGCAACTTTGAGTTTAGCAAATGACATCCATGAAAGCACCATTCAGAATACCCCTCCTCTTCCTATTATCCATTGTGGTTTTCCTGCCCTCTGTGGCTCAGTCCAGTAGAAAGGCACTTCCTGTTTTTGAAAATGGGGAAGCCCAGATTGTCCCTGCCTTCGAGAATCGGGATGACTGGATCAGGCACGATCTCTGGGTGGAGACAGAATTTGATACAGACGGGGATCAGAAGCCTGACAGAATGCATGTGGCAGTCACCCGGCCCAAGCAGACAGACACCGAAGGCCTTAAACTGCCAGTGGTGTACGAAACCAGTCCCTATTTTGCCGGAACGGCCGGCTTTCCAGATGGAATGTTCTGGGATGTGAAACATGAGCTGGGGGAGATGGCAGGTGAACGCGTCCACCCGGAGGTCGCCCGCAGGGGAGAGCGCCCCATCATCTCAAATTCACAAATCAAAGCCTGGGTTCCCAGGGGATACATCGTAGTTCATTCTTCTTCCCCGGGTACCGGATTGTCTCAGGGTTCACCCACGGTAGGTGGCGATAACGAATCGCTGGCTCCCAAAGCGGTCATCGACTGGCTATGTGGCCGGGCCAAAGGCTATACCACGCCCGATGGGGAGGAAACCGTAAGTGCTTACTGGTGCACCGGCAAGGTGGGCATGACCGGCACCTCCTACAATGGAACCCTACCGCTGGCAGCTGCCACCACGGGCGTGGAGGGACTGGAAGCCATTATCCCCATCGCGCCCAGTACTTCCTACTACCACTATTACCGGTCCAACGGTCTGGTCCGGTCCCCGGGAGGATACCTGGGTGAGGACATTGATGTATTGTATGACTTTATCCACAGTGGCGATGAATCCAAAAGAGCCTATAGCAATGCGACGGTAAGAGATAAGGAAATGAAAGAGGGAATGGATCGCATCACTGGCGATCTGAATGTTTTTTGGGAAGGAAGGGACTATCTGAACGATATGGATCCTATGAAAGCTGCCTTGCTCATGTCGCATGGCCTCAATGACTGGAATGTAATGCCCGAGCATAGCTACCGAATCTACACCGCGGCCAAAGAAAAAGGAATCCCCGCCCAGATCTATTATCACCAGAATGGCCACGGCGGTCCACCTCCCATGACCATGATGAACAGGTGGTTTACACGCTACCTCCATGGAATCGAAAATGGGGTGGAGAAAGATGCCCGGGCCTGGATTGTCAGGGAGAATGACAAACCCGCGGATCCCACCTCTTACAAAGATTTTCCCAATCCAGAGGCCGAGCTTGTTACCTTTTATCTGACTGCAGGTGCTCCTGCCAGGGGCACGCTCAGCACAAAAAAAACAGAAGGACAGGGAAGCGAAACCCTAATGGATAATTACTCCTTCGATGGATCGGCCCTGGCCGAGGCAGAGATCACCAATCACCGGCTTATCTATCTCACTCCCGAATTAGCAGAAGATTTACATATCTCCGGATTAGCGGAAATCACCATCCGGGTAGCTGCGAACAAGCCTGCCGTAAATCTCTCGGTGTGGCTGGTGTCCTTGCCCTGGCAGGAAGGAAGAAGGCCAAAAATCACCGATAACATCATCACCCGTGGCTGGGCCGATCCACAGAACCATAGTTCTCTTTCCGAAAGTGAAGCCCTGGTGCCCGGTGAGTTCTATACCTTGACCTTTAAGCTTCAACCGGACGATCAAATCATCCCCAAAGGACAGAAGATTGGCCTGATGATCTTCTCTAGCGACAGGGAATTTACGCTTTGGCCTGAACCCGGAACAGAGCTGACTGTAAATCTGGACGCCACTAGCATAAGTCTGCCAGTGGTGGGAGGTGAAGCCAGCATTATGAGCGTTTTTCCTGAATAGGGCATCTCTCTCCTGAAACGCATTTAACAATAAAATCTGTCTGCATAGGCCTTGCGTGCTCAATTTTTCGTAATTTTGTTCTCCGAAATAGAAAAAGGCCCGCATGTAGCTGTGCCTGTTAATACAAAACGTTTAACTGGTTTATTTCTAAACTGACAATATTATGAGAAGAATAACGATTTACAGCATGGTGCTGGCTCTGGCACTTTCGGTGGGTTCCTGTTACCCCGGCGGTATTGAATATTACGAAGACACTGATATAGTATTTACAAGCTATGAGCCGGATTATGACTTCACAACAGCGAATACCTATTCCATGCCCGACAGCGTGGTGAAAATAACAGGGGATGATGAACGTGTGTTCGTCGACGAACCATATAATACGCAAATTATCAACAGGATAGCGTCCAACATGGAAACTCTTGGCTGGACCAGAGTAGATGATCCTGAGGATGCGGACCTGACTCTTTTCCCGGCATCCTGGACCAACACTACCATTTACTACTGGTATGACTACTGGTGCTGGTACTATCCCTATTATTGTGGATGGGGTTGGTACTATCCCGGCTATGTAAGTTCCTTTACTACAGGAACCCTGGTGATGACCCTGGTAGAAGATGAAAATGCCATTGAACCATACAGGGTTTGGACCGGAGCGCTTAATGGTTTGCTCTCGGGCTCATACAATTCGAACAGGATGACAAAGGCTATCGACCAGGCTTTTACCCAGTCTCCATATCTGGCCAATTAATATTAAAATGACTGAAATCATGAAGAAAACGATATTTTTTATACTGGTTATTGGCCTGGCAATCCCCGGCCTTGTTAAGGCTCAGAGCGGATACACTTCTTTTCAATATGTAATGGGATTTGGAGTGGGCGACCTGGGAGATTATATCTCGAAGGCAAGCTTCAGAGGGGCCACATTCGACTATCAGAAGGAGTTCTCCCCTAAAGCATCCATGGGACTGGAACTGAGCTGGAGTACTTTCTACGAGAAAATGGAATATGGCACCTATACGGTTGAACCCTATTCTCTGTCGGGAATTCAGTATCGCTACAGCAATATGTTTCCTATGCTGGCCACTGCAGAGTACTATCTTATATCCGACGCAGCGATAAAGCCTTATATTAACCTTGGGATCGGAACCATGTATACCATCAGGAATACGGACATGGGTACGTGGACTTTGGAGGAGAAGGCATGGCAATTTGCCCTGAAGCCTGAGATTGGATTAATCTACGATCTTGGAGGGAACGCAGATCTAAAGCTTGAAGCCAAGTATTATACCGGAATTAAGACAAGCAAGCTGGAGACGCAATCATTTTTTGCAATCAGTACCGGATTGGTTTTCTTTATTTACTAAGGTCAGCCTCCCGATTGATACAGCTT
>JAUVIT010000165.1 GCA_030592605.1 Bacteroidota bacterium | reverse complement strand
GGACTCCTGTTTTTTTCAGCCTCGAAACCTTTCTCTCCGGTCCCCTGATCAGCTTTTTGCGTTCCTTCATCAGCTCAAATCCGCTCTGCGCTTTACGTACAAATTTCTTGGTCTCATAATCCCGTCCACACAAAAATCCGTATGCCAGTTTTTCCCCGTTGATGTTAGCCACACTAATGGTACAGCGATTCAAACACAATTCGCAGGTTTCGGTAAGAACGGGGATGTTTTTTGTATAGATATCCAGCCCCCTGAATCCTGTTTTTCCGCTCTCTTCTTCCTTCAGGAGCAGGGCTGTTCCAAGGGCGCCGGTGAGGTGACAGAGCGGGGAGATAAAAATTGCTTTGCCCAGGCGCTGTTCAAAGGCAGCGACCAGGGCTCTGTTCTTAGCAGTAGCACCCTGGAAGCAGATGTGATCGCCGATATGGGCCTCACTGGCCACCTTCTTCAGATAGTTCTCCCGAACGGAGTGAATAACCGTAGCCAGTACCTCTTCGACGGAATAGCCCTTACTCAGGAGCTGGTTGATATCCCTCTCCATAAATACCGTGCACCGGTCACTGGCCAGGGGAGCCTGTCTGCCCATGGCCAGGCGCTCATAATCCTTCAGCTCCACTCCCAGCCTTCCGGCCAGCTCCTCGATAAAGCTCCCGGTCCCTGCAGCACATACAGTATTCATATGTGAGAAGGTGACCATCCCGTTCTCCATCCGGGTGAACTTGGCATCCTGTCCACCGATCTCGATGATGGTATCGGTTTTTGGATTCAGCTCATAGGCGGCCCGGGCATGGGCAGTAATTTCATCGTAAACCTGGTCTGCCCCTACGATTCCGGCAATGAATTTCCGCCCTGAACCAGTGGTTCCGCAAGATAGAAACTGGAAGCTATTCCCTGTACTTAAGGCCAGGTGATCTATGGCTTCAAAAAGTGCCTGAACGGCTTTTAGCGGCTGTCCCTGGGTATAGGTATAGAATCCTGCGAAAGGCTCACCCTTTGTATTGAGCATAACCGCTTTTGTGCTGGTCGATCCCACGTCAATCCCCAGGTGAAATTGCAAAGCTTCGCTTGAGGTGTGTGTAAAGCGATCGACCTGAATTCCTGCTGTATGATCGGTGACGGAAGGATGATGTATGTATTGTTCCTTAATAAGATGCTCCTGCCCGGTCGTATCAGAAGGTTGAAGCGGCTCATAGAAGTATTCCAGTCTTCCATGGTCGGCCACCATATTTGCAAGATCGATGGGAGAGTGATTTTTATCCCTGTCGATCTCCTTCCAGAGGAGCCGGGCCGCACCAATGGCTGGAAAATGATGGGAATAGAGATGAACCCTGATTTCTTTCCCGATGATGCGTTGCAAATGCCTGACTACCGATTGATTTTTTGCTACTCCTCCCGACATGAAGATGGGTGACTCCGGGACCGATTTATTGAAAAGGGTGTCGGCAATATTGTCGGCCAGTCCTTTACAGAGACTGTCACAGATGGCTTCGAGACCATAGCCTTTCTGTTGTGCATGAATCAGGTCGGTCTTGGCAAAAACAGAGCACCTGGCTGCAATATCCGGTACAGGGGAACTGTTCCTCAGGGCCATGTCTGAGAGGTGTCCCGTATTGTTCAGGTTGAGTCGAAGGGCCTGCTGGTCAAGAAAGCTGCCTGTTCCAGCTGCACAGGAGGAGCTATGACTGGTTTGCAGGTATTTGCCTTGCGGGTCCAGCTCCACCAGGTAGAAGCGTTCAGCACCCACATGGAGGATTGATCTTGCATTCAGTTTAAGGAAGTCCGCAGCTTCCATGATCGCGACTTGCTGATCATACACCTCCACTTGCTTTTTGAAATGGGATTTGCCTGAGGGGGTCGCCACACCCAGAACTTGATGGTTCATATACTTAAGAAGAAGCTGATCCAGAGTCTCCCGGATATTACCCTTATGCAGTTTATAGGCATACCCCTTCAGGCGCCCTTCCCTGTCCACTGAAACTATAGAGATAGACACCGAACCCACATCAATCCCAAGGATCAATCCGCTATGATCCGCTCCTTCATCCGACATGATGCCCATGCTGTGCTTATATAAATGTATGAATTTTTTATATTTATAATAAACTTAAGATTATGAAACCATTAGTAACATTGGTTCTCTCCGGAGGCGGAGCCCGGGGAATAGCACATATTGGTGTTATTGAAGAGCTGGAACGCAGAGGCTATGAGATAGCATCGGTAACCGGAACTTCCATGGGGTCTCTGGTGGGAGGAATTTATGCCGATGGCGCCATGGATACTTTTAAAGAGTGGATGCTCTCACTGGATCGAAGAAAGGTTCTGAGTCTGGTCGATTTTACCGTAAGCAGAATGGGACTTGTTAAGGGGGATAGGGTCTTTAAAAAGATGAAGGATTTTATACCCGATTGCTTGATTGAAGATTTAAACATTCCTTATGCGGCAGTAGCAGTTGACCTGATCAATAATAAGGAGGTTGTTTTCAGGGAGGGTAGCCTCTATGATGCCATCCGGGCTTCGGTTTCTATTCCTTCCGTATTTACACCCGTCAAAACAGAGGACGGACTGCTCGTCGATGGTGGCGTTATGAATAATATTCCCGTAAATCATGCTCCAAGAATTCAGGATGATCTTTTGGTGGTCGTCAATGTGAATGCCAATATTCCTTTTGTACTGCCTAAGATTCCCCGCGAGGAGGGAGAAAAACAGAAGCGGGCCTACCAGAAGAAAATAGAAGAATTCCAGCTTCATTTGCAAAAGATTTTACCCCCCGGTTCTGTTGAGAGGCAGGCTCATAGCCATGAGGAACGCATGGGTTATTTCAATCTGATTGATAAGACCATCAGTTTGATGACCAATCATATAGCCCAGATGTCAATGCAAAATTATTCGCCTGATGTGCTGATTGAAATCTCCCGTGATGCCTGTAGCACTTTCGACTTTTTCAAAGCCGGGGAGATACTTGAAATGGGAAGGAGTGCTACCATTGAAGCTTTGAACAAGCTGGAAGCACAGCAGGGCAGCTTATAATAAATTAGCCGGGAATTTAACAAATGCTTTGATCTTGCGTTATCGACAAATAATAATTATGTGAGTACTGTAAGGAAGGTGGGCGAACGCTTGACCGCTGCAGTGCAAACCTACCTGAAGCAGAATAACCTGGAATCTGTCACAGATGGCTATGAATGGCAGTACAATGTACTGGTTTCGGAGGAGCTCAATGCATGGTGCATGCCCGGGGGACAGATAGCCTTTTATGAGGGTATACTTCCGGTTTGTCAAGATGAAAATGAAATCGCTGTGGTTATGGGACACGAAATAGCCCATGCGGTGGCCCAGCATGGCAACGAGCGCATGTCCCAGCAACTGGCAATCCAAATGGGCGGAATCGCCCTTTCCGAGGCAGTAAAAACCCAGAAACAGGAGACCATTGATCTGGCCATGCTGGCTTTTGGTGTGGGAACACAGGTTGGTGTCATGCTGCCCTACTCCAGAACCCATGAGAGTGAAGCCGATGAACTGGGTCTTTACTTTATGGCCGAAAAATCAGAGTCCCGTCCGCCTGATTTCATTAACAACAACTTAAGGGGTTATTGGCCTATTTTTATGTAAAGGGAAACAACCTTTAAATAACCTTAGACCATGATTACGTATCTCTTAGGTGTTCCTACTCTTCATCCACCAACCACAGGGTGGCTTGACTTTGCCATATTTATCCTGATCTGACATCTCCCACTACCCATAAAAAACTGTTAATCAGAAGTTAAAAGCATTAACAGTAGAAACTATATGAGCAACGCATTGTTAGCATCATTAGTAAACCGAAATTTTCAAGAGATTGACAAGTACCCCCTATAGAAGTAACCCATAGAATTATGAAGAAAATCTACAATTTATATATACGATTACAGTTTCTAAGCTTTGTTCTAATCACTCTACTTTTCCAATCCCCGCTCGATCTGATCGGACAGAATGGCAAGGGAAATGGCAGCAAATATGATGTAGACATCGTGCTCAGTTGTACAGAATATATCGGTAATGGTATCATTGTGGCCCATTTTGGATATGAGAATAAAGGAAAAAAAACCGTTGTTGTTGATGAAAACGGTAGTGTGGTTACCTACAACCATGGGCAAGCCAAGAAGCAGGGACTTTACACCTTTGAACCGGGAGTGAAGGAGAAGGCTTTCAGCCAGGAGTTTGACTCCAAGGACAGGGTGGAGTGGACCGTAGAGTTTCCCGATGGAAGCTCAAAGACCACCGATGCCAATATCAACTCCAACCACTGCAAGGATGTTCAGGAGAGCCTGAATATTATCCCTGGCTACTATCCACCTGAAGGTGGTAAGGAGTATAACTCTAAGATTGGTGCTGAGCTAACCTCACTGTTTAACGCTTACGATGCAGATCCTATCAACTTTTCGGGAGCCACCGATGCTATTTTTCAAATAGCTGGTACAAAGGTGTTAATTGAGGTAATTGCTAACAGTGGTCAGTATGATGCGATGATTGCCAGCCTGAGCGTTCCAGGATTTAACCTGCTTACTCATGATCCCGGCTCCAATCGTGCTACGGGATGGGCGGAGATAGGCAACCTTTTCGACTTCAACTTTATTGATGCCCTTGACTATGCCCAGCCAGTTTATCCGGGTGTGAGCAACTACAGTGTTTCGCCGACCGGCCTGACCAAGAGTCAGGGGGATTTTGCTATGCACTCCGATTTTGCACGCCTTGGCTACGAAATAGATGGCACAGGAGTCAAGATTGGTGTACTGTCTAATAGTTACAATACCCAGGCAAAAGCAGATGATGATATAGGAAACGGTGACCTTCCAGGTCCGGGAAATATCCACGGAAACTTTACTCCAGTACATGTACTCAAAGATATTATTCCCACCCATGGTACCCTGTCCGATGAAGGTAGGGCCATGCTTCAGATTATTCATGATATTGCTCCGGGCGCAGAACTTGCCTTCCGAACCGGATTTCTTGGCGAGCAGGATATGGCCAGAGGTATCAGGGAGCTGGCTAATGCCGGAACCCATGTAATCGTTGATGATCTCTCCTATATTACGGAGCCTTTTTTCCGTGATGGTGTTATCTCTCAAACCATTGACTCCGTGGTTAACGAAGGCCATACCTTTTTCTCTTCGGCAGGAAACTTTGGAAGAGCCTCATACGAAGCTGATTATAACCCAATTGCTGGGCCTTCTACTATCAATGGAACAGCACATGATTTTAGCGGGGACGGAGATAT
>JAUVIT010000168.1 GCA_030592605.1 Bacteroidota bacterium | reverse complement strand
TATTCCCGATATGCTTACCGGGGATCCGGATCACTGTCTGGTAATGCATGCCGATGGTGCGGGAACCAAATCTTCACTGGCTTACATTTACTGGAAGGAGACGGGCGACCTCTCTGTCTGGAAGGGAATTGCCCAGGACGCCATTGTGATGAATCTGGATGATCTGCTTTGTGTTGGGGTAACAGGCGATATTCTGCTCTCTTCAACCATAGGCAGGAACAAAAGTAAGATTCCGGGAGAAGTTATTTCTGCTATAATCAATGGAACAGAGGAGATCCTGGAAGAACTGAGGACCCTGGGAGTTCCCGTGTATAGTACCGGGGGAGAGACTGCAGATGTAGGCGATCTTGTTAGGACCATCATTGTAGATTCAACGGTTGTAGCCAGATCAAAACGGGCCGATATCATTGAGAATCGAATTGTTCCGGGAAATGTGATCGTAGGTCTTTCATCTTCCGGTCAGGCCAGCTATGAAGAAAGCTATAATGGCGGAATGGGAAGCAATGGATTAACTTCAGCGCGACATGATGTATTTGGAGGATATCTGGCCCGGCTTTACCCTGAGAGCTTTGATCCTGATGTGCCTGCAGAGCTTGTTTATTCAGGAAGCAGATCACTTACGGAGGCTATTGAGGGTGTAGGGCTCGATGCAGGAAAACTGGTGCTCTCACCAACCCGGACCTATGCACCCGTAATCAGGGAGGTGCTTGAACAATACAGAGATCGAATCGACGGAATGATCCACTGTTCGGGAGGTGCCCAGACAAAAGTTTTACATTTTGCCCGGGAGGTTCATATAATTAAAGATAAACTGTTCCCTGTACCACCCTTGTTTAAAATGATTCAGGAAGAGTCGGGTACAGATTGGAAAGAAATGTACCAGGTGTTTAATATGGGGCACCGCTTTGAGATATATACGGATGAGCTAGGTGCAGGTGGGATTATTGAAATTGCTGAAAAATACGGGATTGATGCCAGGATAGTGGGCCGGTGTGAGCCTTCAGATCAAAAGAGACTTACCATTTATGGTGAGCAAGGGGAGTATAACTATTAAGTTTATATAGCGCATGGGCGAGAATATGATTTTATCCCGTTTAGAGGGAGTTAAGGCAAGGTTTGAAGAAGTGGGCCAATTAATCACTGATCCATCTATTATTGCCGATATGAGCAGGTATGTGAAGTTGAGCCGGGAGTACAAACAGCTTGAACCCGTTGTTGAGGCCTTAAATGCCTATAAAGATATTCTTAGCAATATTGGTAGTGCCAGGGAAATGCTTGCGGAAGAAAAGGATGATGAGTTAAAGGAGATGGCCAGAGAGGAGCTGGATCTTTATCAGCAGCAACTGGGTCCCCTGGAGGAAGATATTAAGCTGCTTCTGCTGCCCAAGGACCCGGAGGATGATAAGAACGCCATTGTGGAGATTCGTGCTGGAACCGGAGGCGATGAGGCCAGCATCTTTGCAGGCGATCTCTACAGGATGTATACTAAATATTTCGAGTCGAAGGGGTGGAAGGCTTCGACCACCAGTTTTACCGAGGGGACCGTCGGAGGGTTCAAGGAGATTATCATGAACGTGACCGGAAATGGGGTATACGGGATCATGAAATATGAGTCGGGCGTTCACCGCGTACAGCGTGTTCCCCAGACCGAAACGCAGGGCAGGGTTCATACTTCTGCTGCTACTGTAGCAGTACTTCCCGAAGCTGAAGATTTTGAGATTGAGGTTAAGCAATCTGATATCCGGAAGGATACCTACTGCTCATCGGGTCCCGGTGGCCAGTCGGTTAATACTACCTATTCTGCCATACGCCTGACCCATATTCCCACGGGAATCGTAGTGACCTGTCAGGATGAAAAATCGCAGTTAAAGAATTTGGACAAAGCTATGAAGGAGCTGAGATCCAGACTCTATAATCTGGAGTACCAGAAGCGAATGGATGAGATATCCTCAAAGCGAAAAACTATGGTTTCGTCGGGTGACCGTTCGGCCAAAATACGAACCTATAACTATTCGCAGGGAAGGGTAACGGACCATCGCATTAACCTTACCCTTTATAACCTTCAGTCCATTATTAACGGAGATATTCAGGAGATCATTGGGAAGCTCCAGGTGGCAGAGAATGCAGAGCGTTTGAAAGAAAGTGGTATGCAATAATAAATAAGCACATGAACGCCGAAGAACTATTCAGGAATATCAAGCGTAAGAAGAGTTTTCTCTGCGTGGGGCTGGATACAGATTATAAGAAGATCCCCAAATTGCTTCTTCATAAGGAGTATCCTGTATTTGAGTTTAACAAGCATATTATTGATGCTACTCATGAGTTTTCAGTGGCTTATAAACCCAACCTGGCATTTTATGAAATGCTGGGTGCTGCAGGTCATATGAGCCTGGAAATGACTGTAAGTTATATCAGGGAAACCTATCCTGATATGTTTGTTATTGCCGATGCCAAGCGGGGCGATATTGGGAACACTTCCCATATGTATGCACATGCGTTTTTCAAAACACTCGATTTTGATGCGATCACACTCTCTCCCTATATGGGATATGATAGCATCTCACCTTTTTTGGAGGTGGAAGGGAAGTGGGCCATTATGTTGGCTCTTACATCCAACGAGGGTTCTAAGGATTTTCAGCAGCTTCAGCTTGAAGGTGGGAGAAAGCTTTTTGAGGAGGTGATCATCACATCGTCGGGATGGGGGAGTGTTAATAACATCATGTATGTGGTTGGCGCCACCAAAGCAGAAGCCCTGAGCAGGATCAGGGAACTCATTCCTGAACATTTCCTGCTGGTTCCTGGAGTCGGAAGCCAGGGTGGGAGCCTGCAGGAGGTAGCTGAACACGGAATGAATGACAGGTGCGGACTACTTGTTAATGCCAGCAGATCGATTATCTATGCCGATATAACCAACAAATTCGAAGATGCAGCCAGGTTGGAGTCTTCCAAATTACAGGCGCAGATGGAAGAGATCCTCAGGAATAAAGAACTGATCTGAGTCTAAGCGACCAACTCTTTTACTTTCCCCGCAGCCTCTTCCAGGGTAATGGCAGAGTGAACTTCAAGCCCTGAATTATCAATAAGCACCTTTGCCTCTTCGGCATTGGTTCCCTGTAGTCTTACAATCACAGGGATTTCAATCTTACCAATGGTTCTGTAAGCTTCCACAACACCTTCTGCCACGCGGTCACAACGCACAATTCCACCAAAAATATTGATAAGGATCGCCTTGACGCTGGGATCTTTCAGTATGATCCTGAAACCGGCTTCCACAGTCAATGCATTGGCTGTTCCTCCCACATCAAGGAAATTGGCTGGCTCACCGCCTGAGAGTTTGATAATATCCATGGTTGCCATCGCAAGCCCTGCTCCATTAACCATGCAGCCCACATTGCCATCCAGTTTGATAAAATTCAGGTTGAATTCACCTGCTTCAACCTCTGCCGGATCCTCTTCATTCAGATCTCTCATATCCGCATAGTCTGCATGCCTGAAAAGCGCATTGTCATCAATGTTTACCTTAGCATCGGCAGCCATGATATGATTATCGGAAGTTTTAAAAACCGGATTAATCTCAAAGAGGGAGGCATCGGATTTTACATAGGCCAAATAGAGAGCACTTGCAAACTTGCACATCTCTTTAAAAGCTTGTCCCGAAAGTCCCAGGTTAAAAGCTATGCGCCTTGTCTGGAAGGCCTGGATACCAACACCAGGATCAACTTCTTCCTTAAAGATCAGGTGGGGTGTCTCTTCGGCAACAGTTTCAATATCCATTCCTCCTTCAGTGGAATACATGATAATGTTTTTCCCGGTTTCGCGGTTTAGTAAAACGCTCATATAGAACTCCTGAGGCTCACTTTCTCCGGGGTAGAAAATCCCCTGTTCCACAAGCACCTTCCCAACCAGCTTGCCTTCAGGACCAGTCTGGTGGGTTACCAGGGTCATGCCCAGAATATCCTCTGCATAACTTCTTACCTCATCAATTGATTTGGCAATCTTAACACCACCACCCTTGCCACGTCCACCAGCATGAATCTGTGCTTTTACAGCCCAGGTGTCAGCACCGGTTTCATCCTTTATTTTGCTTGCGGCTTCAACTGCTTCAGCTGGAGTAAGGGCTACCTCCCCTGAAGGTACGGCGACGCCGAAATGTTTTAAAATCTGTTTTCCCTGGTATTCATGGATATTCATGGTGAATGGAAATTAGTTACACAAATATTAGTGATTAGAAAGATAGGAAAAAGTTATAATTTTGTCCAAGAATTTTTACTTATGAGAAAGCTGTTAAATGAAGAGCTGGACAGACTGTCTGTTGAGGCCTTTAAGAAGGTGGAAAAGACTCCATTTATGCTTGTTATGGATAATGTCAGAAGCCTTCACAATATCGGGTCCCTTTTTCGTACTGCAGATGCATTTCGGCTTGAAGGGATATATCTATGTGGAATTACAGCCACCCCTCCTCACAGGGAGATACATAAAACAGCACTTGGGGCAACTGAATCTGTCCAATGGGAGTACCGGGAGGAGACCACAGATGCCATCTCAGAACTAAAAGAGAAAGGTTATATGATTTTATCCATTGAACAGGCCGAGGGCGCTGTTTTGCTGGACCAGGTTCAGCTTTCGGATAATCAGAAATATGCGCTTGTATTCGGACACGAAATCAGGGGAGTGGATCAGGATGTGGTTGATCTGAGTGATCAGTGCATTGAAATTCCGCAATATGGTACCAAGCACTCCCTGAATATATCGGTGGCAGCCGGTATTGTAATCTGGGAACTATTTCGTCGCAGGGTATAAAAGAAAGAGGCTGCCTCACATGAGACAGCCTCTTATTCTATCTTGAGAAGATTATCTACTCAACAATTGCTTTGAATTCGGCAGTTTCGAAAAGCTTGGCGAATTCAAGATCCTTAACAGCCAGATCCTTGACATACTGAGCTGATCCACAATTTTCAACAGCCAGCTTCAGGTTTTCAAGAGCAGCGTCGGGCTTGTCCTGACCTGCTGCGATCACTGCCTGCAGATAGTAACCCATGCCTCCAACTCTTTCCAGGCCGGCGTTAGTTCTCCAGGCACCTTCGCTATCACCTTTCAGATACATGGCGAGTGCAGCATTGTAAGAAGGATCACTACCGAAGTAGTTTACAGCGGTCTCATATTCACCTTCCTTGATGCTAATAATTCCCAGGTTGTAGTTGACCTTGGCTCCGGCTCCCAGGGAAGCTGTGAAAGCTTCTTTAG
>JAUVIT010000053.1 GCA_030592605.1 Bacteroidota bacterium | reverse complement strand
TGTTAAAATGGTGGTATCCCATGTTTCTTCATCGGCATTCCCACACTCTTCCCTCCTGAGACATCAAGCGCATGGAGCAGTGATTTCCTGGTTTCCCAGGGTTCGATGACAGAATCAATATATCCCTTTGCAGCAGCTACATAAGGATTAGCGAACTTTTCCTTGTATTCCTGGACCTTCTGCGCCCTCATTTGATCAGGGTCTTCCGCAGTGGCGATCTCCTTCCTGAAAATTATATTGGCGGCCCCTTCAGGTCCCATAACAGCCACCTCTGCATCGGGCCAGGCAAGTACAAAATCGGCCCTGAGATGCCTGGAATTCATGGCAATATACCCACCTCCATAAGCCTTTCGCAGGATCACCGTGATCTTTGGGACTGTTGCCTCGCTATAAGCATACAGGACCTTGGCACCATGCCTGATTACCCCTGCATGCTCCTGGTCCACTCCTGGTAAATATCCTGGCAGGTCGACAAAAGTAACTATGGGAATATTAAAGGCATCACAATACCTGATAAACCTACCTGCTTTACAAGAGGAGTCCACATCGAGTACGCCGGCCAGTACAAGTGGTTGATTGGCCACAAAGCCTACGGTGCGTCCGCTCATGGTTCCAAAACCAATCACCATATTGGCGGCCCATCTCTCCTGGATCTCGAAGAAATCCGATCCGTCAGTTACTGCCCTGATGACATTCCGAACATCATAGGGTTGTCTCTTATCTGTAGGAATAATCTCTGAGATATTAAACTCCTCGAGAGGCTCCAGAACTTCCTTCCTGGCCGGAACATCTGTATTGGACCATGGTAGATAAGAGAGCAATGATTTAATCTGATCAAAACAATCATCCTCAGATTCTGCAAAGAAGTGTGCATTTCCGGTTATTTCGCTATGAACACGGGCACCTCCCAGCTCCTCCATGGTGATATCCTCACCCAGCACAGTCTTGATTACTTCAGGACCCGTAATAAACATCTTAGAGATGCTGTCCACCACAAAAACGAAGTCGGTCAGCGCTGGAGAATAGACAGCTCCTCCTGCACATGGGCCAAGTACTACAGATATCTGTGGAATCACACCCGAAGCCAGGGTGTTTCTGAAAAAGATCTCTCCATATCCTGCCAGTGAGTTGACTCCTTCCTGGATTCTCGCTCCACCCGAATCATTGATTCCGATCAGGGGCATTCGCATTTTCAGGGAGTGATCCATGATCTTGGTAATCTTTCGGGCATGCATAAACCCAAGTGAGCCTCCAGCCACTGTGAAATCCTGTGCGTAGATACATACAGGCCTGCCCCCTATGGTGCCGGTTCCTGTGATAACACCATCTCCATGAAGCTTCTTTCGGTCCATCCCAAAATCTCTGGCTTCATGCTCAACAAACATATCATATTCATTGAAAGATCCTTCATCCAGGAGTTTGATAATGCGCTCCCTGGCGGTCAGTTTCCCCATGGCAACCTGCTTCTGAATGGCCTGTTCGCCACCTCCCTGCTCTACCTCTTTGCGACGCTTCTTAAGTTCCTGAACTTTTTTGTTTGAGGACATTGTTATAGGTTTTAATTAGTGGTACAATCTTACAAAAAACAAGTCGGTCTGAAAAGCTGTTTCATAATACATAATGAGCCTTACCCGACACTCCTACCTGGGCGCCATACGCATTAAAAATATGGCCACAATCAGGAAGAATATATTGGGTAGCCAGACAGCCGCCATCACAGGCAACATTCCTCCTATGGCGAACTGTTTGGAAAACTGAATAAACAGAATAAAGGAAAAGCTAATCACCACCCCAATTGCAATTTGCAGCCCAATGCCTCCCCGTATCTTCCTGGACGATACTGCTACCCCGATCAAGGTGAGTATAAATGTGGTAAATGGAAAGGCAATGCGGTTGTGGCGCTCAATTAAATAGGAGGTTACATTGGTCTCCCCCTGCATCCGCTGTTTCTGGATAAATTCATCCAGCTCCTTCAGGCTCATGGTCTCCACAATGGTAAGTCTCATTTTGAAATCATCCGGATGCATGGCCAGGGTGGTATCAATTTGCTTCCCTTCCACAATGGTTTCATGAAGGCCATCAATGGTGCGGATATAGTACCTCCGTGCCCGCCATTTGTTCACAGTGGTATCCCACCTGATCTGGTCGGCAACCATCTTTGAGACCAATTCTCCCTCTTCAAACTTTTCAATGGTAAACTGGTAGCCTACCTTGGAAACATTGCTATAGCTATGCAGGTAAACATACACACCCGGTTCTATCTGCCTGTGAAAGTCTTTGGTTTTAAACCGAACGGGTCTTTTCTTCACATACTGCTCCTCAAAATCCAGCTTCACCTTATTGGCTCCGGGGATCACCTGGTCACTCAGATAAAAAGAGACTCCTGCAATTAGTGTAGCTGAGATAAAATAAGGAAGTAAAAACCTTCGGAAACTCATGCCACTATTCAGAATGGCAATGATCTCTGTATTATAGGCCATACGGCTCGTGAAGTAGATCACTGCAAGAAATGCAAACAGCGAACTGAAAAGTACAGCGAAGTATGGAATAAAGTTGAGGTAATAATCGAACATGATGGCATTCAATTTTGCCCCACTTTCGAGAAAATCATCGATTTTCTCACTAAGGTCAAAGATCACCACTATGGATAGGATCAATGCAATAGATAAAAGGAAAGTGCTCAGAAATTTCCGGATCACATAGATATCCAGGATTTTCAGACCGAAAAACCTTATAATCTTGTACTTAAAGCTGGTATCATTTTTTCCTTCCATGCAGTGAATGTGCCACTTTTAATTTCTTCGAATGCTAAGCTTACCAGCCAGAGATAGAATGCCAGGTTGTGCAGACTAGCGATCTGCATACCAAGCATCTCACCGGATATGATTAAATGACGCAGATACGCTTTGGAATATTGCATATCTACGAAACTATTACCAGAGGTGTCAATGGGAGAATAATCGTCCATCCATTTCCTGTTCTTTATATTAATGATCCCTTCCGAGGTAAAAAGCATGCCATTCCTACCGTTTCGGGTAGGCATAACACAATCGAACATATCTACCCCCAGTGAAATGGCCTCCAGAATATTTACAGGGGTGCCGACCCCCATGAGGTACCTGGGTTTATCGTCAGGCAAAAACTCATTGACCACCTCTATCATCGCATACATCTCTTCGGCCGGCTCACCAACAGACAATCCTCCAATGGCGTTCCCTTCTGCTCCTTTCTCGGCGATATATGCAGCACTTTCCTTTCTAAGTTCCTTAAATACACTCCCCTGAACAATGGGGAAAAAAGCCTGCTGGTGTGCGTAATGTGGCTCCGTGGAATGAAACTGATTTAATCCCCTGTCAAGCCAATGATGTGTCAGCTTCAGTGAATCCTTTGCATATTTGAAATCGCAGGGCCAGGGGGTACACTCATCAAAAGCCATCATGATATCAGCACCAATAAGCCGTTGAGTATCAACAATATTTTCCGGTGTGAAAATATGCTTTGATCCGTCTATATGTGAACTGAACCACGCTCCTTCAGGTTTCAGCTTACGATTGGCTGCCAGGGAGAAAACCTGGTAACCACCACTATCGGTTAGAATAGAGCGATCCCAATTAATAAACTTGTGCAAGCCACCGGCTCCCTTCAGAACCTCGAGACCTGGTCGCAGGTATAGATGATAGGTATTGCCGAGAATGATGGGGGCATCGATATCGTTTTTTAACTCCCGCTGATGCACTCCTTTAACAGTACCTGCTGTACCCACTGGCATAAATACAGGAGTCTGAATTTCAGAATGATCCGTAATAAGTCTGCCGGCCCTCGCCTTGCTCCCTTTGTCCCGATGTAAAATTTTAAACTCCATTACTTATCCTGAGATCAGCCAAAGATAAGCAATTGTTGAAAACCTGCTTTTTCTTTTCCCTATTTGGCAGCTAAATTTACACCTGTATGAATATTAGAGAAATTATCGACGGGACGCTCCTTTACCACTGGATCATATTAGCCTTATTCCTGATAGCCTACCTGTTTCAAATTGGGGTCTATCTTCTTGTCTTTCTGAGACTTCCTCTTTACAACAAAAAAAAGAAGAAGGCCTCTTCTGCGGGAATCTCTGTGATTATTTGTGCAAAAAATGAAGAAAAAAACCTGAGACAATTTCTGCCTCTTGTCCTCCAACAGGACTACCGGGAGTTTGAAGTGGTGGTGGTAAACGACAGCTCAAGCGATAATACCGAGGAACTACTTATGGAGCTTTCGGCGCAGTTCAAGCAACTCCGTTATACTTCTATCCCGGCCGATGACAAACTCAGGCGGGGAAAAAAGCTGGCTCTTACCATTGGATTGAAAGCTGCCTCTTATGATCATATATTGCTAAGCGATGCAGACTGTTATCCGGTCAGTGATCAATGGCTGAAGCGGATGTCCTCAAATTTCTCAGGCGATCATAAGATTGTTTTGGGATATGGTGGATATGAGCGGAAAAAAGGCCTGCTCAACACAATCATCCGTTACGAAACAACATTTACTGCCATACAATATCTATCCTATGCCATAAAAGGGAGGCCCTATATGGGTGTGGGACGCAATCTTGCTTATGAAAAAGCCCTCTTCTTCGATAACAAAGGATTTGCGGGCCACTACCACCTTTTATCAGGAGATGATGACCTCTTTGTTAATGAGAATGCCACCAGAAAAAACTGTGCCGTTGAATTCTCTCCTGAGAGCCATACGCTTTCTCTGCCTGAAACCACATTTCGAGCCTGGATCAAACAAAAAAAGAGACATTTGTCTGCCGGGGGTCATTACAAGCCAGGTTCCAGGATCAGGCTGGCCAGCGAATGGATCAGTCGGATCATCCTCTATATCACGCTGATCTGGATTTGTGTTTCATCACCCTGGAGCATCCCTGTTGGCATTCTATTTGGATTATTACTTATAACGCGGCTGGTCATTTTCAAACTGGGAATGCACCGCTTGGACGAAAAATATTTATTATTACCTTCGCTGCTACTCGATCCGATTTTCCCTGTTCTTATGGGCGCTATTTGGTTAAGTAGCCGTTTTGAAAAAAAGTACCAACCATGGAGATAAACACCAATCTTTCTCTTAAAGCACAACAGGACGTCGAACTGGTAGAAAAAGCCAGAAAAGGCGACCAACTTGCCTATGCTGAACTATTGGGAAGGTACCGTGATGCAATCTATTTCATGCTGCTAAAAATGGTAAACAGCCCAGTGGATGCTGAGGATCTTACCATCGAAGCTTTTGGAAAAGCTTTTAAAAACATCGATCAGTACGCCCCCAATTTTGCATTTTCCACCTGGTTATTCAAAATAGCCACCAACAATTGCATCGATTTCATTCGGAAAAAGCGAGCCAGCCATGTCTCTCTCGACCAGACCATGGATGGTGAGGATTCACTAGCTCCTTCTACCATGATCCAATCTGATGATCCGGATCCGGAAACCTATTTGATTAACAAGCAAAAAATTAAGCATATGCGTAAGGTTGTCTCGCGCCTGAAGCCCAGGTACAGACAGCTGGTGGAACTTCGTTACTTTAAGGAATACTCCTATGACGAGATTGCAGTAGAACTTGATATTCCCATAGGCACCGTAAAAGCACAACTCTTCAGAGCCAGGGAATTGCTTCTCAATATCATGAACCGTTCCCAGGAAAAGCCCTAATAGCAGGTCCCGGAGACCGTTATGGACCTGATATTAAAATATTTCCCTGATCTCACCTCCCAACAGATCAAACATTTCGAGAAATTGATGCTGATTCTCCCCCGGCTCAATCAAAGGGTGAATGTGATTTCCAGAAAGGACATTGAATACCTGGAAGAGAGGCACATTCTGCACTCACTCTCTATAGCAAAGATGTTCCAGTTTGACTCCAGAGCCAGAGTACTTGATGTGGGAACCGGAGGCGGATTTCCTGGAATCCCCCTTGCCATTATGTTTCCCGAAGCTTCTTTTACCCTGGTAGACTCCATTGGGAAGAAAATTACCCTGGTAGGAGAAATCGTTCAGGAGCTGGGCTTGAAAAATGTCACAGCGGTGAATCAAAGGATGGAACTCTTAGACCTGAAAGCAGACTTTGTGGTTTCAAGGGCAGTTACAGCATTTCCCAAATTACACCAGTGGACCCGTAAACTTATTGAACCCGGAAGCGAGCAGTCCATACCCAACGGTCTGATCTCTCTCAAAGGAGGAGACTTGGCTAAAGAACTGATGCCCTACGAAAAACATGTGGAATGCTTCTCCCTGTCCAGCTGGTTCAAAGAGTCATTTTTTTCTTCAAAAATGATTGTATATCTAAAAAAATGACTTATTTTTGCAGCCTCAAAACAAAGACTTATGAAGCGTACATTTCAGCCATCCAACAGGAAAAGAAAGAATAAGCATGGTTTCAGGGAGCGGATGTCATCAGCCAGCGGACGTGGTGTGATTGCAAAAAGAAGGAAAAAAGGTCGTAAAAAGCTGACCGTTTCCGATGAGCCAAGATACAAAGCATAAAGTATAAGCTTTTATACACATTACTAATAACTGACCGATTCCCGGTTGGTTATTTTTTTGTCCAAATTTTTATAATAAACATTACCTTTGGGCAAAGCTCGAAATATGGATTTCTTCAGATTTCTTCTTACAAAAAAGTTCCTACGACATTTGGGGCTGGCAGCGGCCATCGCCCTGGTATTGCTACTGGGAACCTTACTATGGCTTAAGATATATACCCATCACGGGAAGACCATCGTTGTCCCTGATCTTGCAGGTCTCACCCTTGATGAGGTTGATGATGTAAGCTCCTCCCGGCGCCTAAGATTTGAAGTGGTCGATTCGGTATTCTCCACAGAGATGCCCAGGGGAACCGTGATAAAACAAAATCCGAATGCCAGTTCCAGGGTAAAAAAGAACAGGAAAATATTCCTGACCATGAATGCTGTAAATCTGGAGATGGTGTCCATGCCACAGCTTATAGGACTTTCCTTCCGCCAGGCCAAACTTGCTCTTCAAAATGCTGGCTTGGTTCAGGGCACCATCAAATACAAGCCCGATTTTGCGAAAAACAATGTGCTACAACAAATGCACAAGGACACCGTTATTAACGAAGGAACCATAATCACCAAAGGAGCAGTGATAGACTTGGTTTTGGGTATGGGGCTAAGTAGCAAGACAACCCGGATACCTGACCTTGTTGGACTGGGACTGGAAGAGGCATCAGCGATTATCTCTGATTACTTTCTGAATCTCGGAGCCGTCACATACGACATCAGCTTTGAAGAAGCTGAGGACAGTTCCGGAGCCTTTATTTGGAGGCAGTACCCGGACTTTGATGAGTTTAAAAGATTAAACATGGGCATGGAAATGGATATCTGGCTCACTTTAGACTCCACACGTATGCCGATGGCCGATTCTATCCTTGGTGATGATATAGAACGAATGGATGAATAGAACCGGATGCGTTTTAGTCTCTTTCCTGCTCTGTTTCACTGGGATTCTCAGGATACAGGCACAGGAGCATATTTCTCCCCTTCATAGCAATCCGAGGGCTGCTCAACAGTACAAGGATTTTCATAGTGCCAAAAAATCTACCCAGGCAGTTCTGCTGGAACTTCCATTTTTTGATGATTTTTCAAACAGCTCTATAAATGCAGATACAGGCAGATGGAGTAATGCCTTCGCTTTTGTGAATAATAATTTCTCTGTTAATCCTGTCACCAACGGGGTAGCCACCCTGGACGCTCTTGATGAGGTAGGGTCCATATATTCCCATGCAGTGATCTCATCCAGCAGCTTTATGGCCGACAGCCTTACCAGCCACACCATCAACCTTGCCTACCCCGCATCAGACAGTATCTACCTCAGTTTTCTCTATCAGCCAGGTGGTCTTTGTGACCTGCCTGAAGAAGAGGACTCACTGATGGTCGATTTCTATGCAAGAGATTCAAGTGAGTGGGTCAATGTGTGGCGCATACCCGGTACGGAGCTTCACCCCTTCAAACATGTGATGATCCCGGTGACCGATGAACGCTTCCTCACCAGCGAATTCAGGTTCATGTTCAGAAACAGAGCAAGCCTTCCCAGGAACAATGAAACACCCGACAAGAGGAGTAATGTGGACTACTGGCATGTGGACTATGTGCGTCTTGACAGAAACAGGACTGCTGGCGATACCGTCCTTAGGGATGTGGCTTTTAACACACCACTCACTTCAATTTTTAAAGAGCTTAGTGCTGTTCCATGGCCCCATTTTGAAGCAGCTTACAAAACGACCCTCTCGCCATTTGTATCAGCCCAGTCCAGGAATAACGACTCCATTACGCGGAATGTAACCCGTTCCCTGACCATCATGGAACCACTCTATGATGAATCAGAGCTCATCGGCATCCCAACAGCCCAGGATATCCCAGCCCATGAGGAAAGGATTGTTGATTTCGCATTTCCCTATGATCTGGACTTTAACAGGGGTGATTCTGCACTGATC
>JAUVIT010000006.1 GCA_030592605.1 Bacteroidota bacterium | reverse complement strand
TAGGCAGGCACCACAACCCGGAGAAAAAGGAGTGGGTAATAATCCACCGTATTGAACCTGACCTGTTCCCAGAAGGGAAGGACAAACAGGTAGCCAAGGTAGATGATGAAAGCATCCAGCAGCGGTCTGTAAATGCGACTTAAAAAACGTTTTGCAAGGGAGAGTATGGCGCGCAAATAAATGGCCATATTGATCAGTATGCTGAATGCACGGGCTTTTCTGGAACTAAAGTGTTTACCCGCGAAAATAATCATGGCCTGGTAAAATATCTTTACATAATTGAGACTCCCTTTTCGGGTACTCTCTCCTTTGTAATGTATGATGGTGCTATGGGGAAAATAATAGTTGCGGTATCCTGCCCTGGTGATCCGGTAAGAGAGATCAATATCCTCTCCGTACATGAAGAAGGTCTCATCCAGGTAGCCGGTCTTTTCCAGGGTTTCTTTTCGCAAAAACATAAAAGCACCTGCCAGTACATCCACGGGATGGGTAAGATCCTTATCCAGATGTCCCAGATAGTATTTCCCAAATCGCCTGGACCTTGGAAAGAGAGATGTGAGCCCGAACATTTTATAGAAGGAGACTTCAGGTGTGGGAAGCGCGCGTTTTGATTCGGGAAGATATGCCCCCTTTCCATCTATCATCTTAACACCCATTGCCCCTGCATCGGGGTGGGAGTCCATAAAATCAATACAAAGCAGGAAGGTATCCTCCTCCACCACGGTGTCGGGATTCAGCAAGAGGATATAACGGCCCGATGACTGGGCTGTTGCCTGGTTATTGGCCCTGGCGAAACCCAGGTTTTCCTTGTTCTCGATCAGCTTAACAGCGGGGAACTTCAGGCGCACCTCACCCACAGATCCATCCACCGAATTGTTATCCACCACGAAAACTTCCGCCTCATAGCCTTCCTCTGCCAACTTGCCAATGGCCTGTTGCACAGAGTGCAGGCATTGTTCCAGGAAATACCTGACATTGTAATTGACTATGATGATGGACAAATCCAAGGCTTAGTTGTTAATGCGGTTTCCTAATAGGATAACGATACGTGGATAGTGCTTAGTGTGTTACAGATTATTGACTTCAACCTGCTTGCGGAGCAGATCTTCCATATCCTCTCTTCTCCTGATCAGGTGATCCTTCCCCTGGTGTACCATGATCTCGGCTGGACGGAACCTGGAGTTGTAGTTGGATGACATGGCATAACAGTAGGCCCCTGCATTTTTAAAGAGAAGGTAGTCGCCTTCGGAGGCCTCGCTTATCTTACGGTTCCATCCAAAGGTATCGGTTTCACATATGTATCCCACCACCGTATAGATGCGGGTTTTACCACCGGGCTTGCTCACATTGACAATTTCATGGTAGGCTTCATAGAACATGGGTCGGATAAAGTGATTCATCCCGGTGTCGAGTCCGGCGAAAACAGTGGAAGTGGTCTGCTTAATCACATTCACCCGGGCCACAAAAGATCCTGCTTCGCTTACCAGGAATTTTCCCGGCTCAAAGATCAGTGTTAACTCTTTTCCATACTCATCGCAAAACTGCTTAAATCGTTTGGAGAGGTCTTTACCCAGAGCCTCCACATCGGTCGCCACATCATCGTCTTTGTAGGGCACCTTGAACCCGCTGCCAAAGTCCACATAGTCGAGATCTGTAAATTCTTTGGCGGTCTCGAACATGATCTCCGAGGCCCTCAGGAAGGTCTCCATATCGAGGATATCCGATCCGGTATGCATATGGATCCCCTCTATCTTCATATGATTGGTCTCCACAATACGGTGCACATGGGGCATCTGGTAGATGGAGATTCCGAATTTTGAATCAATATGACCGGTGGAGATTTTATTGTTGCCGCCTCCCAGTACATGCGGATTGATACGGACGCATACGGGAACCTTTGCACCATGCTTGTGCCCGAACTCCTCCAGGATTGCAATGTTATCAATGTTGATCCGGACACCCAGCTCTACAGCTTCTTCGATCTCTTCTATGGAGACACAGTTGGGTGTGTAGAGGATGTCCTGTGGGGCGAAACCAGCCTTAAGTCCCAGCTCCACCTCCTGCACAGATACTGCATCCAGTCCGGAACCCAGGCCCCGGAAGAGCTTCAGTACATTGATATTTGTCAAGGCCTTGCACGCGTAATTGATCTTTACCCTGGCACCTGCAAAAGCAGAGGTGATCCTCTCATACTGCCTTATCATTACGGAAGTATCGTAGATATAGAGTGGCGATCCGTGCTTGCGGGCAAGGTCGGTCACAGGAAGACCTCCTATGGTATATTTGTTCTTCTTAAGTTCCATGCTTACTGTTTTTAAAAGTTTCCTCGAATGAGGTCCGGTTCAGCAGGGATCGCCCCAGGGTCACCTCATCTGCATACTCCAGGTCGTCTCCGATGGCCACACCCCTGGCCAGCGTTGTGATTTTTACCGAATATTCATGGAGCCTTCGGTAGATATAGAAATTGGTAGTATCGCCTTCCATGGTGGTACTAAGGGCCAGAATTACCTCCTTGCATAAACCGGTTTTTACCTTCATCTCAAGAGAATCAAGGGTCAGGTCGGCCGGACCAATGCCATCCATGGGAGAGATGATCCCTCCCAGCACATGATAGGTTCCGGAAAACTGTTCTGTGTTCTCAATGGACATCACATCACGGATCGATTCCACCACACAGATGGTTTCTTTGTCGCGGTATGGGTCCGAACATATATGACAAAGCTCGCTATCAGAAATATTATGGCACTCCCTGCAGGTGACAATCTCCTTTTTCATGCGCAGGACGGTTTGTCCGAAATGTTCCACTTCCTTGTCTTCCTGCTTGAGCAGGTGCAGCACGAGCCTGAGGGCAGTTTTTCTTCCGATCCCCGGAAGTGTGGCGAACTCCTCGACAGCTTCTTCCAGTAGTTTTGATGAATAGTTATGCATGTGGGATCAAAAATAGCACTTATAATTTTCATCTTCGTGCGATTTTATCCACTTTTGCCACACACATAAACCAACTAAACCTGATATTCTTTGTCATCAACATTAATCATATCCATTATCATCGCTTACTTCCTGCTTCTGCTGGTGATCTCCATGCGTTCATCACGCGGTGCCGGGAATGACTCTTTCTTTCTGGGTGACCGGAATTCGCCCTGGTACGTGGTGGCCTTTGGAATGATCGGTGCTTCACTCTCCGGAGTCACCTTTATCTCTGTACCCGGATGGGTGGTGGATAGCCAGTTCTCCTACATGCAGATGATATTGGGATACCTGGTGGGTTATTTCGTGATTGCCAATGTGCTCATGCCCCTCTATTATAAGCTTCAGCTAACCAGTATTTACACCTACCTGGAAGAACGCTTTGGCAGGTACTCATATAAAACAGGAACCTGGTTCTTCCTGCTATCAAAGATCATAGGAGCATCTTTCAGATTGTTTCTTGTGGCAAATGTGCTGCAGTTTACGGTTTTTGAGGCATGGAACATCCCCTTTTATGTGACGGTGATTGTGACCATTGGCCTCATTTGGCTCTATACCTTCCGGGGGGGCATAAAGACCATTATTTGGACCGACACCCTACAGACCTTCAGTATGTTAACCGCTGTAGTAGTTTCAATTATATTGATCATCCGCTCCATGGATCTTACCCTGGGGGAAATGATCGGACAGGTGGTGGCAAGCGGTGATGCAAAAATATGGGTTTTTGAGGGCTGGCAGAAGGAGAATCATTTCTTTAAGCATTTTGTGAGCGGAGCCTTTATCGTCATTGTGATGACGGGACTGGATCAGGATATGATGCAGAAGAACCTGAGCTGCAAAAATATTAAGGAGGCCAAAAAGAATATGTACGTTATGAGTATCTCGTTGCTTCCGGTAATCCTGGTCTTTCTTTTCCTGGGAGCAATCCTTATACAGTCTGCGCAGTTTATGGGGATTGCTATACCGGAAGCCACCGACAATTTCTTTCCCCTGATTGCTACCGGGGGATACCTGCCCCAGATTGTGGGAGTCTTCTTTATTCTGGGATTGGTGGCTGCAGCCTACTCCAGTGCAGATTCGGCCCTGACTGCCCTGACCACCTCTTTCACTATCGATATTCTGGAGGGTCAGCGCTGGGAGGAACGCAAATTGACGCGCAGTCGACGCTGGGTCCACCTGGGTATGTCCATTGTGCTGGGAATGGCAATTATGCTCTTTCGGGCCATCAACGATGAAAACGTGATTTCGGCCATCTTCCGGGTCGCGGGATATACCTACGGTCCTCTACTGGGCCTCTATGCATTCGGACTCTTCACACGTCTGCAGGTACGGGACAAACTGGTTCCCCTGCTGGCAATCCTTTCTCCGGTGCTTTCTTTCCTGCTGAGTCATTTCTCAGAACAGCTGTTCAACGGTTACCAGTTTGGTTTTGAACTTCTGATTGTAAATGGCACCATTATGTTCGTAGCCTTACTCCTCACAAGTAAGAAAGCGTCAGTCAGCTAATTCCCGGACCTGGATTGTCAGCATTAGTCGATGCTGTCCTTGATGATTTTAATTGCCTTAGCCAGGGCCGCATCTATGCCTTGTGGATTTTTTCCGCCTGCCGTAGCAAAGAAAGGCTGTCCGCCACCGCCGCCCTGAATTTCTTTGGATACCTCCCGGATCAGGGTGGAGGCATTGAGCCCGTAGGTTTCTATGGCCAGATCGGCCAGCATTATGGCCAGGTGAGCCTTTCCCTCGATTTCTGCTCCCAGGACCAGGCATACCTTGGGGTACCTGGAGCGCATCTGGAAGGCCAGATCTCTTAGCAGAGCCGGATTATCCAGTTCTACCCTTGTGTTGGCGATAATGATATCACCCACCCGTTCCATTTTATCCTCCAGGGTTTTTGCCAAAACGCCCAGCATATTCTTCTGGAATTCACCCACCTGTTTAGCCAGGGAACTATGTTCATCAAGTACTGATCGTACCGCCTTAACCACATCTTTCTGGTTTTCGAAATTGCTTGCAATCATTCGGACCGTATCCATATGTTCGTCAATGTAACGTTCAGCAACTGCACCGGTGAAGGCCTCAATACGTCTGATACCTGCGGCAATGGAGGATTCCCTGAAGACCCTGAAAATGCCGATCTGGCCGGTGGCCTTCACATGGGTTCCCCCACATAGCTCCACCGACTCGCCAAATTTGATGACCCGGACGGCATCGCCGTATTTTTCACCAAAGAGGGCCAGGGCTCCCATTTCCTTTGCTTTACTCATGGGTACCTTTCGATGCTCCTCGATGGTGCTGTTGAGACGGATAATATCATTGACCCGGTGTTCCACTTTCCGCAGCTCCTCCTCACTTACTTTCTGAAAATGGCTGAAATCAAAACGCAGGTAGTCGGGTTCCACCAGGGAGCCCTTTTGCTCCACATGCGCGCCCAGCACCTCCCTGAGCGCATGGTGCATCAGGTGGGTGGCCGTATGATTATTGGCGGTTCGGGTTCTTCGTCCCTGGTTCACCATTGCCTTGAAGGAAGCAGAAGGATCTTCAGGCAGTTTTTTTGCCACATGTATGATCAGTTCATTCTCCTTACGGGTATCGATGATCTCCACCTTTTCTTTTTCATTTTCAATGATTCCGCGATCACCCACCTGACCGCCACTTTCGGCATAAAAGGGAGTAAGGTTGAAAACCAGGTGGTAGAGCTCACGCTTTTTGGATACTACTTTCCGGTAACGGGCAATCTTAACATCCGTGCTAAGCCAGTCATAACCCACAAACTCTTCGATGTCATCGGCCATCAGCACGGTCCAGTCGCCCGATTCTGTCTCAGCAGCTTTCCTGGAGCGCATCTTCTGAGCCTCCATCTCTTCCTGGAACTCCTCCCGGTTTACCTTCATCCCGTGTTCAGAAAGGATCAGTTCCGTCAGATCCAGGGGAAAGCCAAAGGTGTCGTAAAGCACGAAGACTTCCTTTCCATGGATGGTATCTTTCTTCTCAGCTTTGGCTTTTTTCTCCAGCCGGTCCAGCAGTCCCATACCTGTCTCCAGGGTGGATAGAAAGGATTGCTCCTCCTCCCTGATCACACGCTGAATCAGTTCCTGTTGCGCTTTCAGTTCGGGAAAGGCTTCACCCATGGTATCAACCAGAGCCGGGACCAGGCTATGAATAAAGGGTTCCTTCTGCTCCAGGTAGGTATATCCGTAGCGGACGGCTCTTCGAAGAATCCTGCGGATCACATATCCGGCCTTATTATTGGAGGGAAGTTGTCCGTCGGCGATGGAGAATGCAATGGCCCTCAGGTGGTCGGCCACAACCCGCATGGCCACATCGGCGGAGTGGTCAGATCCATAAGGTGTGCCGGAGAGTTTGGCGATTTCTCTTATAATGGCTTGGAATACATCCGTATCATAAGTGGATTTCTTCTGCTGGATGGCCATGCAGAGCCGTTCAAAGCCCATGCCCGTGTCTACATGTTTTTCTGGAAGGTTCTCCAGCTCACCGCTGGCTTTCCGGTTAAACTGGATAAAGACCAGGTTCCAGATCTCAATCACCAATGGATGGTCGCGATTAACCAGGTCCGCACCAGGTATCTTTTTCCGGTCAGCTTCATCGCGCAGGTCCAGGTGGATTTCAGAGCAGGGTCCGCAGGGTCCTGTTTCGCCCATTTCCCAGAAATTGTCTTTTTTGGAGCCATCCAGGATGCGGTAGGGAGGAAGTTTTTCTTTCCAGTGGTCATAAGCCTCCTGATCTCTTTCCACTCCGTCTTTGGGATCACCTTCGAATACGGTGACGTAGATCCGGTCTTTATCAAGTTTCATTCGCTCCGTCAGGAATTCCCAGGCCCACCCGATTGCCTCTTTTTTGAAGTAGTTGCCAAAGGACCAGTTGCCCAGCATTTCAAACATGGTATGGTGGTAGGTATCGTGGCCAACCTCCTCCAGATCATTGTGTTTACCGGTTACCCGCAGGCATTTCTGGGTATCAGTTACCCTTTGATCGGTGGGTTTGCGTGTTCCCAGGAAATAGTCTTTGAACTGGTTCATGCCTGCATTGGTAAACATCAGGGTGGGGTCGTTCTTCAGGACCATGGGGGCGGAGGGAATAATATGGTGCTGTTTTTCCTTAAAAAAATCCAGAAATGCTTGCCTGATCTCCTGTGAACTCATGTGTATAATATTTGAAAATTAAAAAAAAGGTAACCCCGGGAGGGCAAATTTCGTAAATAAAACCATTGAGAGACACAAAAATAAATTATTTGACTAATATTTGGGATATTAATAGTCATTTTCTATTTTTAGCCCCTTTAAGATAGCAGATGTTCGGAAAGAAGTACTATATAAACCCAGAAACACTTCGGTATGAGCGTGTTAGGCTAACGCGACAGCAATTATACCGTTACGTGGGACTCTTCTCATTTGGCCTTATTTGCCTGGCAATTTTGATGAGATTCGGATTTGAGCGTTTTTATCCCACGCCCAGAGAAATTATTTATCAACAAGAAAATAACAATCTTAGGTCCGAATTAGCAGCGCTTAACCTGGATTTGCAGGATGTTGAATTTCAGTTGGCAGACCTGAGAAACAGGGACGATCGTTTTTACAGGGCCATCCTGAGCCTGGATCCAATCCCCAGCACCATACGCACACTGGGTACAGGTGGAGCGGAACGTGGTCAGCATCTGAGAAACCTGAGAGATCCAGGCATGGTGATGACAGTTTCCAATCGCATCGATAAGATTTCAAGCAAGGTAAGACTCCAGAACAGCAGTCTGAATGCTGTCCTGGATGAAGCCCTGGACAAACAGGAGTTTCTGGCATGCAAGCCCTCGATCAATCCCATTTCACCTGCCGATCCTTACTGGCTCACATCCACTTACGGGTACAGGAACGATCCTTTTACCGGGAAGCGTATGGCCCATCATGGCATTGACCTGGCTGGTCCGGTGGGACTTGATATCCATTGTACCGGTGCAGGAACAGTGGTTAGAGCCAGGATGAACAGGCACGGCTATGGAAAAGAGGTTGTGGTGGATCATGGATTTGGTTATCGAACAATTTATGCTCATTTGCATGACATCTTTGTAGAGAAAGGTCAAAAACTAAAGCGGGGAGAAGTTCTCGGGACCATGGGCAGCACCGGCAGATCAACCGGTCCGCACCTTCATTATGAGATCAGAAAAGATGGCCGGGCAGTGAATCCTTTCTACTTCTTCTACGAAAATCTTTCTTCTGAAGAATACACCTTGCTTGCTTCAAAGGCCAACTTACCTGAAGGCACGTATCAGCCTGTGGCCATGAGCCAAAAATAGTTTTCAGGACTTATAATATATTTCTCCTTGAGCCAGAAATAATTACTATTTTTGCACGCAATTATTGGATCGATTTTGGGGAATGGAGCACTCTCAATTTAAATTTAATCCGGAAGATCTTAATTACAATAAGCTGGACGATAGTCTGAGTGCACGTATATGGCGCATAGTCATTTATGTGGCTGCTATAGTAGTGATCGCCGTTCTGCTTAATGTGGTGTATTCACTTTTTTTCGATACACCCAGGGAGCGGCAGATTCGCAGAGAGAATGAGATACTCCTTGAAGAGTATGAGACACTCAGCGAAAGAAAGAAGATGGTCGATACCGTGATGCAGGAGGTAGAACAGATCGACCGGGATATCTACCGGGTGATCTTCGAGACGGAGCCTTTACAACATGATATGAGCCAGGCTTCCGGATTGACCTATCAAAACCTCTTACTTACTCAGGATGAGGAAATTGTCCACAACTCAGCACGCAAGCTTGATTCCCTGATCAGACATATTAACCGGACCGAATCCATTTATGACATGCTGATGATCAAGGGGTCCAACCACCTTGAGATGCTTCCGGCCATTCCTGCCATTCAGCCCATTGAGAATCGCGACCTGACCTTGATTGCTTCTGGTTTTGGTCACCGCATCCATCCCATTTATAAGATTCCGAAAATGCACAAGGGAATCGATTTCTCTGCCCCGGTAGGGACTCCTGTATTTGCCACAGGTGATGGAGTGGTGAAGACTGTTATCCGGTCGGAACGCGGATTGGGAAACCAGATCATCATTGATCATGGCTTTGGTTACACCACCCTCTATGCCAGTATGGATGAGCTTGACGTGAGGCAGGGAGCGCAGGTGAAGCGGGGCGATCAGATCGGCACGGTGGGAGATACCGGACTGAGTGTAGCTCCTCACCTGCATTATGAAGTACACCTGAACGGGGAGCCTATGAACCCCATAAACTATTTTTTCCTGGAACTTTCGCCAGGTGATTATGACCGATTAATTGTGATTTCGATGATGTCGGGACAGTCTTTTGATTAATATACTTTTTTTTTATATTGCAGTCCATATGGATAGATTTAGTTTTAACCCTCACACCCTGTCCTACCACAAGATCGAATTCAGTCAGAGGCGAAAATTTAAACGTTTCCTGACTTTCTTAGGGCTTACTCTCTCCATTTCTGTCGCCCTTCTTTTTTTAAGAGACCAACAATTTAATTCACCGCGCTCCCAAAATCTTGAGGCTACCCAGCAGAAAATCACCTATGAATTGAAGCTGATGAACCAGGATCTCACGCAGTATGAGAACAGACTGAGCAATATGGCATTTAATGATGACCATATCTACCGGGTCTATTTCGGGGTTCAACCCTGGTCCATCAGAAGTGTGGGTGTGGGTGGATCGCCCAGATACGATTGGTTACAGCAATTCAAATATGAAGATCTGTTGAAACAGACCTACACCAATATTGACCAGGTGGAGCGAAAACTGGTGATGCAGTCCACTTCCTTTGACGAAGTGATCGACCTGGCCTGGACCAAAGAGGAGTGGATGGCGGCCCGACCAGCCATTCAGCCCATTGGGATGAAGGATCTGGTACGTTTTGGATCTTCTTTTGGAACACGCATGCATCCCATCCTGAAAGTTGTCAGGCCTCATGAAGGAATAGACCTGACAGCACGCCGGGGAACCAATATCTACGCCACTGCCGATGGAGAGGTGCTTCAGTCAGGCTACAGAGCCGGAGGCTTTGGGAAAAAGGTTCTGATCGATCACGGCTATGGATATCGCACGCTGTATGGCCATTGTGATGAAGTACTTGTGGAGCCCGGACAGCAGGTTAAAAGGGGAGAGGTGATTGCCAAAGTGGGAAGCACAGGGCTCTCCAAATCGCCTCACCTACACTATGAGGTTCATGTGAATGGACGTCCTGTTGACCCCATTAATTATTATGCCAACGACCTCTCGGCCAAAGAGTTTGAAAATATGATCGACATGCTTTCCAACGCCGATCCTTCATTTGATATTAATTGAAATAAGTGCAGCGTATGAGGCTGATGATGGCAGGTATTGTGTTGTTGTCTGCACTCACGATGCAGGCACAGGAAGGTGGGATATCTTCCGACAAGCTCCTGGATACAGTACCGGCACCTGAGCCCATTTTTCTACCTCATCCCACTCCTGATCTATGGAGTTCCTATAATTTGACCGGGATTCCGGATTCAACACTACTGTCCGATACCATAGTGCAAGAGCTTGCACCACCTGCTCTGACCGATTCAATGCTCTGGAGCTCACTTTACCTGGATGAGCTTCAGGAGGAGGGAGCTCTGACCATTATTGGTACAGGTGATATCATGCTGGGAACCAGTTGGCCATCGGAAAGCTATCTTCCACCTGGCAAGGATTGCAGCCCCATCCTGAGACCAGTGCACCATGTGCTCCAATCGGGAGACCTGCTTTTCGGAAATCTGGAGGGGGTTTTCTGCTCGGAGGGGGGGACCCCAAAAAGATGCAAGGACCTTACCAAGTGCTATGTGTTCAGGATGCCGGATCATTTTCTGGACTGTATCCTGGAGGCCGGTTACGATGTACTTAGTGTGGCCAATAACCATGTGAACGACTTTGGCCCTGCAGGGCGTGCATCCACTGCCGCAATGCTTGATTCGGCAGATGTGGCCTATGCAGGATTTGCGACCCATCCGTGGACCCTGTTTGAAAAGGAGGGGGTGACCTACGGTTTTGCAGCTTTTGCTCCTAACAGGGGTACCATGGACCTGCTGGACTATGACCGGGCTGCCGAAATTACTGCCATTCTCGACTCTATGGCCGATGTGGTGATTATCTCCTTTCATGGGGGTGCTGAGGGGAAGGACCATCAGCATGTGCTTCGTGGCAACGAGGAGTACCTGGGTGCCAACCGCGGCAATGTATACCATTTTGCACACCGGGTGGTGGATGCAGGCGCCGATGTGGTATTTGGCCACGGACCTCATGTGACCAGGGCAGTGGAGTTGTACAGGGACCGTTTAATCTGTTACAGCCTGGGAAATTTTGCCACTTACAGGCGCTTCAATCTGAGGGGTCCCAATGGAATTGCCCCCATCGTGAAGGTGAAGGTGGATTCTGAGGGGAATTTTATGCAGGGTGAAGTGATATCGATCTATCAGCCTGGAGAAGGAGGGCCAATGATTGACCCTGCCGGCAGGGCAAGCGCTAAACTGAAAGCGCTCACCGAATTTGATTTCCCGGATCAGGAGCTGGTGGTGGACAGTGACGGTATTCTGTGGAAGAGGTAGGGCATGCCAGACCTAAGTGTTTGATTCTACAAGGGAAATGTTTAAATTGAACTTTGTTTTTTGAAAATATGAGATATGCCCTATAAAGAAGTCAAAGTTGAGAAGCTTTATTACTCCATTGGAGAGGTGGCAAGAATGTTTGATGTCAATACCTCCCTGATCAGATTCTGGGAGAAGGAGTTTGATATTATTAAACCCAAGAAGAATAAGAAGGGTAACCGGCTCTTTACCAAACAGGATATCGACAATTTTCATATCATCTACCACCTTGTGAAGGAGAAAGGGATGACCCTGAAAGGTGCGAAGAAAAAGATGAAGGAGAACAAAGAGGATACGGAACACAATTTCGAAATCATCAGGTCCCTGGAACAAATCAAGGAGATGCTCACGGATCTGGTCTCATGATACCACTCAGGGACATTACCTCTTACCTGGAAGGATTGGCACCACCTTCTCTCCAGGAATCCTATGATAATTCAGGGCTGCAGGTGGGTGATCCCGGCATGAGTGTGACCGGAATCCTGGTGGCGCTGGACGCAAGCGAGGATGTTTTGCTGGAAGCAGAAAAACTGGGATTTAACCTGGTTCTGACGCATCACCCCGTGATATTCGGGGGACTTAAATCGCTTACCGGAAGAAGCGGAACGGAACGCATCGTGAAAATGGCCATTCAGAAAGAGATCGCCATTTACAGTGGCCATACCAATTTCGATGCCATTACAGGAGGAGTAAACACTGCGCTGGCAGACAGGCTGGGGCTGGTGGATCAGAAGATCCTGGCTCCAATGAGCGGAGGACTTATTAAGGTGGTTGTCTTTGTACCTCAAGCACAAATGGAAAAGGTGAGGCAGGCCATGTTCGATGCCGGGGCAGGAAAACTTGGGAAATACGACAGTTGCAGTTTTAACCTGGAGGGTAGCGGGACTTTCAGGGGAGGGGAAGGAAGCCATCCTTTTGCCGGTGAGGCAGGTGCCTTTCATCAGGAGCCTGAGAGCAGGCTGGAAACCATTATTCCTTCCGAGCTCACTGCAAAGGTAATCAGCGCCATGTGTGCAGCACACCCTTATGAGGAGGTGGCCTATGATATTTATCCCCTTGAAAATAAGGATCCCCGCAGGGGCATGGGGATGATAGGACGTTTGGAGTTTCCCATGGAAGAAGAAGTGTTTCTGGGATTTCTAAAGGACCGTTTCAGGGCCAGCGTGGTCAGGCACACCGAACTTCTGGGTAAGCAGGTAAAAAAGGTGGCAGTTTGTGGCGGATCGGGTTCATTCCTGCTTGGGAAGGCTAAAGCTAAAGGAGCTGATGTTTTCGTGACGGGCGATATGAAGTACCACCAGTTTTTTGAGGCTGAGGGGCAGTTGGTGGTGATGGATATTGGCCATTTTGAAAGTGAGCAGTTTACACGGGAGCTTTTTTATGATCTACTTATGAAAAATTTCCCTAAATTTGCAGTCCGTTTATCGGAAACAGAAAAAAATCCAATTAAATATTTTTAGTAAATGGCGAAAGCAAAAAAAAGTGCAGAAGTTGTAGAAATGTCAGTTGCGGAGAAATTGAAAGCATTGTATGACTTGCAGCTGGTAGACACTGCCATAGATAAAATCAGGATCCTTCGTGGCGAATTACCTCTTGAGGTTCAGGATCTTGAAGATGAAATTGAGGGCCTGCAGACCAGGGTCTCCAAGTTCGATGAGGACATTGAAAGTCTGGATAAATCCATCAATGGGAAGAAGCAGGAGATCGCCAATGCCCAGGAGCTTATCAAGAAATACGCAGAGCAACAGAACAATGTAAGGAACAACCGGGAGTATGACTCTCTATCCAAAGAGATTGAGTTTCAGACCCTTGAGATTGAACTTAGCGAGAAGCGTATCCGGGAATTTACGGTAAAGATTGACGAGAAGAAAGAGGTTATCGGGGAGTCGATCGAAGTTTTGGATGGACGCAAACTGGACCTGGAGAATAAGAATAAAGAGCTGGACGATATTATCGACGAGACGAAGAAGGAAGAGGATGTGATGGAGAAGAAGTCTGCCAAACTGGAGGAGATTATCGAAGAGCGTCTGGTTTCAGCTTATAAGAAGATCAGGGGAAATGCACGCAACGGATTGGCTGTTGTGCCGGTAGAGCGTGATGCATGCGGCGGCTGTTTTAACAAGATTCCTCCCCAGCGTCAACTGGATATCGCATCCAGAAAAAAGATTATCGTTTGTGAATACTGCGGACGGATCCTGGTCGATTCCAGGGAACAGGAGGTAGAAAAATAGTCCTTTAAGGAGTGATTACCTCCTCGCATCCCAGGAGGCGGGATCGGGTATCTTCCAGGAATAAGGTCATCTTATTCCGGTCCGTTGCAGACATATCCGAAAGAACATCGGAAGCAGGATCAAGATTAGCAGGCACCAGCGTAAAGCCGGTGCCTTTTTTTGATATTGGTTTCCAAACCCATACCGGAAGATAAGAATGGCTGGTGATTTCATGAGCTTCCTTTGACAGGACCATCTCGAATATAATACCTCCATCCCGGGGCTTGGTGCGCTGGTTGGAGATCAGGTTTCCCAGAGAGTAGACCACCAGGTTTCCCACTCCTTCACCCCTGATGGGCTGTACCACATGGGGATGGGAACCAATCACGGCGTCGGCACCCAGTTCAAACAGATAGGCAGCAAGCTCCTGTTGATGAGGGCTTTCTGTAAGCTGGTACTCATTGCCCCAGTGCATGGTGACCAGAATAAAATCGGGTTGCGCCGTATGGGCTTTCTTCATATCCTCCCTGATCTGAGTTTTATCGATGCGGTTGATAATGCTGGGAGGGCGGTCCTTGATCCCGTTGGTTCCATAGGTGTAGTTAAGCAGGGCAATTCGTATCCCGTTTCGCTCCACCACAAGGGGATAGTAAGCTAAGCGTGATTCCGGATCCGGAAAGGTTCCAGTCTGCACGAGTTCCTCCTGATCAAGTACCTCAATGGTTCGTACCAAACCCTTTTGTCCCCTGTCCAATGCATGATTGTTGGCATTGATCAGAATATCAAACCCGGCCCATTTCAGGGCAGCAGCAAGTTCATCCGGACTGGAGAAGGCCGGATAGCCTTTGTAAGGTTCTCCTGCAAATGTGACCTCCAGGTTCCCGATTACAAGGTCGGCCTCCTGCAGGTAGGGGCGCAGGTACTGAAAGCAGGGCTTGTAATCATATCCGGGTTCACCTGTTGCCAGAGCAGAAGCAATCTGGGTATCATGTCCCATAATGTCGCCGGCAAATACCAGCTTCAG
>JAUVIT010000366.1 GCA_030592605.1 Bacteroidota bacterium | reverse complement strand
TGAGATCAGGAGGTTCTATAGGATCTACGATGAGCAGTCAAAGTGGTTAGAGCAAAAGGTGTATCCCACTGCCGAAGAGCTGGGGATCCCTCTAAAGGATATCGAGTTCATGAAGTCTCAGATGACCCAGGAGGATTACAAAGATCTACGAGATCCGGATTGGATACCTTTCGAAAAGAAGTGCCTACTTAACTGACTAAGTAAGCATGTCCTTTTACCAACCTGGCGAGGTAATTCGTGCATATTTTCCATTTGATGGCCCTAAGGGTGGTAAACCACGCCCTGTGTTGATATTAGAAATCGAATCAGATCAATTTTATAAATGTGCCATGATCACTGGCACAAACAGAACAGGTGAATGCAATGGTGAATGGGTATCCCAAGTTTCCTCATTGGGCAGGTCCATGGGTCTGGATAAATCCAGCTTCATAAACCTGGGTAACATCAAATCAATTCCACGTTCCTTAATTGAAGCATTGAAAAGCCCGATGGGAGTATATCCTGATTTTGATGATTTTATGGCCCGGCATGACTTAGATGAGTAGTTATGCTGCCCCTTCCTAATTGATCAAAGCCCTAATTTCTTTTGCAAACTGTGAGCCCACTTCTGATTATTTCGAATAGAAATTTCTTATTCCTTCCTTTCCGGTAAAACTGGATTTTGAATATGGAATCCTGAGCAACTTCCCTTATTTCTTTACGAATAATTGCTACTTTAATGGTCTCAAAACCAATCTGGCAACATGAAAAAACTAATACGCTACTCAACACTGGTACTTATCGGTGTTGCCGTTTCAGTAAGCAGTCTGAGCGGACAGAAAAAGAAGAAAGAGAAAGAGGAAGCGCCCAAGGGCTATGAATTCACAATGGTTACCACTGTTCCTGCCACGTCGGTGAAGGACCAGCACCGTTCAGGTACCTGCTGGAGTTTCGCTGCCACCAGTTTTATTGAATCGGAACTGCTGCGTACCGGTCAGGGCGAACATGACCTTTCAGAAATGTTTTTTGTAAGAAAGGCCTACGAGATGAAGGCCGAAAAATATGTACGGATGCATGGTGAAGTCAATTTTGGACCCGGTGGACTGGCCATGGATGTGATGAGCATCTGGAAGGATTATGGTATGGTGCCCAATGAGGTGTACGACGGAGTGACCAAGAGCGATTCTCTTCCGGTCCATGGGGAGATGGATGGTGTATTGAATGCCTATGTGGATGCAGTAATAAAAAATCGTAACCGGGAACTTTCATCTGCATGGAAGGTAGGTTATATGGGAGTTCTGGATGCTTATCTTGGCTCTGTACCAGACGATTTCACCTATAATGGAGAAGAATTCACCCCGGCATCATTTGGCAGTACCACGGAATTGAGCCCTGATAACTATGTGGCCATCGGTTCCTTTACCCATCATCCCTTCTATGGGAGATTCTTACTTGAGATCCCTGACAACTGGCTCTGGAGTTCTATTTACAATGTACCCCTGGATGAAATGATGGGACTCCTCGACCATGCCCTGGAGAACGGTTATACCGTATGCTGGGACGCCGATGTGGGGGAGAGGAGCTACGATTGGAAAAAGGGTGTTGCCCTGATGCCTTCAACCGAGATTGAGGATCTGGACGGACTGGAAAGGGCAAGATGGGATGAACTGTCGGAAAGTGAACAACAGGCACTCTTTTATGACTTCTCCACTCCCAAAAAGGAGCGAAGTATCAAGCAGGAGAATCGTCAGGAAATGTTTGATAACTACAGAACCACCGACGACCACCTGATGCATATCACCGGAATAGCAAAGGATCAGGCCGGAAATAAGTTTTACCTGGTAAAGAACTCCTGGGGAACCGGAAATCACATCTATAAAGGATACCACTACGTTTCAGAGGCCTATATGCGCGCCAAGACCATCTTTTTCATGGTCCATAAGGAGGCCGTTCCTGAAGCTACAGCTGGAAAACTGAATCTCTGGCATCCCTAAAGTGAAGCTACCTGGTGGTATTCCTAAAATAGGGTTTATCCTGGCGCTTAGTTCCAGCTGAAACCCCGTTCCTGGTAAATGCGTATAAAATTATCAACTGAACGGTCGTAACCCTTCTCCATATCATCGGGGAAATAGCAGGCGGGTAGTTCGCCTGCTTTTCTATGGGCTGCGATACAGTCACAGCAGATTCCCTTTTTGCTGCAGGGGTAGCTGCAGTTGCATGAGACCAGGTTTCGTTCTTTTTTACACTCCATTGCTCCTCTGTTTCTGGTAGTTGGTAAAAATCAAGAATGAAAATAGGCTTTTTTTCTTACTTTGTTGAAGTCATGAAAGACAAGTTGTTGCGAACAAGTATTATTGCTTTCCTGATCCTGGCTTACACGCTTGTAAGGCCGGAAGCACAGGGACTTCAACCAGGCCTGGATCCGCCGCTGCGTACGGATCCTCCATTTCTTGAAGCAGGAGCGGCATGGGCCGATTCGGTGATGGCTAATCTGACACTGGATGAGCGGATCGCTCAGATGATCATGGTATATGGATATTCCAATATGGGACCGGCTCATGAAAATGCGGTACTGAAGCAGGTCAGGCGGCAAAATGTCACAGCAAAGGTGGTGGCCATGATG
>JAUVIT010000058.1 GCA_030592605.1 Bacteroidota bacterium | reverse complement strand
GGGTGTATCCAGGGCACCAACCAGGTTCATCAGAGTAGATTTCCCCGAACCCGATGGCCCCATGATGGCCACATACTCATTTGTCTTGATATCAATATCTACCGAACGAAGCGCTTCAACGGTAATCGAACCTATATAGTAGTTCTTGACAATTTTATCCAGACTGATAATTGTTTCCATATTCAAATAAATTGTAGACGAAAATACATATTAATAAGAAGATATATTTCATAAAAGGTTTAAAACTTAATTTTAATTTCTGTTTTATGGAGGTCTTTTCTTAACAACAGGATTCCTAAATGAAACAAGTCAATACTTACCTTCACCTCCGGCCAGGAGACCACCTCTTTCCAGGCCCTGTGCATCCCCCTGGACCAGTAAATATCGTCCATAATGATCACCGACTCATCCCCTGCCCTATCCATCAGTTTCCGCAGGTAATCCACAGTAGGTTCATAGTGATGGTTGCCATCCACAAAAGCCAGAAAGCGCTGAGGAATCAGAGGCAGAATAAGCTCCAGCTTCTCTTCCATTCCGCCCCAGTGGATGGATAGCGGTCCCGGACAACACCGACAAATTAATTGGGCTGCCAATGCAGCCCTCTCTTTGTCTCCCTCAATGGAGTGCAAAGGAGTCTCCGGTGATCCGGAAGAGAGGTAGAGGGTGCTGATACCCATTCCCGTACCCAGTTCAATGATCATCTCAGGCTGGAACCAAGAGGTGATCCTGTAAAGCAGGAAGCCATATTTCATGGAAACCGATGAACGCCGCGCAAAAGCAAAAGCAGCACGAAGCTTCCTGTGCTCCTTCATGATCGCCTCAGGAGCTTCCGTCGCCCGGGCATTAAAAAGCACCTTGTTTACAAACTCAAACAGGTAAGGCGAATGGATCCCGTGTCCCTTCCGGTGCCTGGTATAAAACAGGTGCCTTATGTATTGATAGATTCGCCAGGCCATAGTATAGGTTTCTGCAATAGCTTAATTTTACATAAATTGCTTCACGCATGCAACAATATCTTCAACAGGACATTCAATTTCTTCCGGGAGTGGGACCCAAACGTGCCGATCTGCTCAGGCAGGAACTGAATATTAACACCATAGATGACCTGTTAACCTACTATCCTTACCGTTATGTGGACCGCAGCAAGTTCTATAAAATATCTGAGGTGACTTCCGATATGCCCTTTATCCAGATCAAAGGAAAGATTCATGGATACGCATCCATAGGAAAGGGACGGGGAAAGCGGCTTGTGGCTGATTTTACCGACGGGAGCGGACGCCTGGATCTTATTTGGTTCAGGGGAGCTAAATGGATTCCCGAAAACTACCCGATTGGAAAAGAACTGGTGGTTTTCGGCAGGCCATCGATATTTCAGCGAAAACTGAATGTGGTCCACCCGGAACTGGAAGATCCTGAAAAAAAACATGTGGTGAGTTCCAAGCTGCAGGCAGTATATTCTACTACAGAGAAACTAAAAGACAACTACCTTACATCCAAGGCGATCAGCAAGCTGATAGCCAACCTGATCAAGGGCCTGCCCAAAAAATTTGAAGAGACCCTGCCGGCCTGGTTGTTGCAAAAACTGAATCTGATCAACCTGGACACGGCCATGCGGCAGATCCATTTTCCTGATGCAACAGCACAGTATAAAAAGGCTGAGCTTCGTCTTAAGTTCGAGGAGCTCTTCTATATCCAGCTCAATATCCTTCAGGGTAAAGGCGAACGAAACAAGCGCTTTCGTGGGAATATTTTTGATACCGTGGGCGAGAGCTTCAACACCTTCTATAAAGAGCACCTGCATTTTGAACTCACCGGGGCCCAGAAAAAGGTAATGAAGGAGATACGCAGAGATATGGGTTCGGGCCGACAGATGAACAGGTTGCTGCAGGGCGATGTGGGTAGCGGTAAAACCCTGGTGGCCCTGATGTCAATGCTTATTGCCATCGACAATGGGTTCCAGGCCTGTATAATGGCTCCTACAGAGATTCTGGCACAGCAGCATTTTAAGAGCCTCAGCAGCTTTCTGGATGGCATGGATGTTCGTGTGGAGTTGCTCACCGGCTCCGTAAAAAAGGCAGACCGCATACCCATACATCAGGGTTTACTGAACGGAACATTGAATATCCTCATTGGTACTCATGCTGTGATCGAAGATGTGGTTCAGTTTAAAAGGCTTGGACTCGTGGTGATCGATGAACAACACCGCTTCGGGGTGGCTCAGCGGGCACGGCTCTGGAACAAGGCCGATGTGCTGCCTCATGTGCTGGTGATGACGGCCACACCCATCCCACGCACCCTGGCCATGACCCTCTACGGGGATCTGGACGTATCCGTGATTGATGAACTCCCTCCCGGCAGAAAGCCCATTATTACCCGCCACTCCTACGATTCCAAAAGACTGATGGTGTTCGGCTTTCTAAAAAAGCAGCTGGCCATTGGCCGGCAGGCCTATATTGTCTACCCCCTGATCAAAGAATCTGAATCCATGGACTACAAGGATCTTGAAGACGGGCTTGAAAGTATCTCCCGCGCCTTTCCTCCACCTGACTACCAGGTGAGTGTGGTTCATGGAAAGATGAAACCGGAAGAAAAAGAAGCCTCCATGGCTCATTTCGTTGCCGGTCGCACCCATATCATGGTGGCCACCACGGTTATCGAAGTGGGTGTGGACGTAAGCAATGCCTCCATTATGATCATCGAAAGTGCTGAACGCTTCGGACTTTCCCAGCTTCATCAGCTTCGTGGCCGGGTGGGCCGTGGAGCCGATCAATCCTACTGCATCCTGATGACAGCTTACAAGCTATCGGATGAGGGAAGAAAACGAATCGAAACCATGGTACGTACCAATGATGGATTTGAAATTGCCGAGGAGGATCTGAAACTGCGCGGGCCCGGCGATATTGAAGGAACCCAGCAAAGTGGTGTGCCCTTCAACCTGAAGATAGCCCATCTGGGCAGAGACACTCAGATCCTTCATCTTGCACGCGATACTGCTGAACTGATCATTACAGAAGACCCCGACCTGAAGCTCGACAAGAACTTCATCTTTGCCAAACACATCAAGAAAGGGAATCCCAAGCGCATCGATTGGGGAAAAATTTCTTAGCGTAAATTAGTTCTCGATGCAGCGAACCGATAAACCCAGTCGCATATCGTTGTACTGCCGGTACACCTGTTCCCTGTCAAAATAAAGCGTCCTGTACCAGGCCTTATCTGTCCCCGCCTCTTCGCCGGAGGTCCAGAAAGCTGCATATAGATCAATACTGTAGAAAACACCCTTGGCACTACGAAAACCTCCGGGAACTGCTGTAAATCCGCTTGAATTGGAGCCTCCTGTATTAGGTTTTGCCCAATTTGAAAAACCGGTCTCCTTTAGCTGACCACCTTCATCGCTTCCGCGCCAGTCGTAATTGTCCGCATCGACCTGACTCATTCCCAGGAACATCTCCAGCACTTTCCATTCGGCATCGGAAGGAATATGCCATCCATCGGGACACACACCCTGAACGCCACTGGGAATTGTATCACTACTCAGGGCTCCATTCATTGCTGCTGCCCAGGTATATAATGCTCCACTGGTATCACTGTACTCAGTCAGGTTGTTATACCAGCAGTAGGCCTGAATATCAGGGGTCATGGCATTCCATTCAGTTTCACCGCTTATCTGCGTAATGGGGCTTCCATCCGGATAGTTAGTCACCTTCAGATTCTCTGCCATCCAGACCTGAGTGCCGATCTCAATGGTCCCGTAACTATTCCCGTCAATATCGCTAAGCGTTCCATAGCTGAGATCGGGATTAAAGCCTCCGGGTGTATCCAGCGTCACCCTGATATTCACCGCATCACTTTTATCTTCATCATCTCTGGCCAGTGCACTTAAAACATATTCACCCACTTCGAGATCAGCTGTGTTCCAATTATATACTAAGGTAGATGCTTCAGCACTTGCCACTTCATCACCCTCCACATATATAAGTAGCTCGGTGATGGACCCATCCTCATCATCGGCCATAGCTTTAACAGGAATCACCACCCCCTGAATAATGATCTCTCCATCAACTGGAGTAACGAGACTAACGGTAGGCGCCACATTCTCTTTTTCACTGCAAGCCGAAAGCAGTATGAATGGAATCACATATACGGCTTTCAGAGCTATTCTTATATTACTCATGTTTCACAAAATTCAGCTGACTTAAACGTCAAAAACTGCGCCAAAGTAACAAGAATAATCCAAAAAGTGGCCCAGCTATTTATATCACTTATAAATAGCTGAGAAAAAAGATTAATATGACATGCAACAGGTGAGAATCATCCAACATCGATATTTTTGTGCTCATGATTGAGCACGAGGGTATCATCGATCATATTGATGGAGATGTGGCACATGTGAAAATCGACAATGTGTCGGCATGTATGTCCTGTCATGCCAAGGGGGCATGCAGTGCTGCTGATCAGGAAGAAAAGTTCCTGGATGTTCCCCTTCAGGGGGCCACATACCAACAGGGAGATCCTGTTTATGTTCAGATAGCAAAACACCTGGGATTCAGGGCAGTTGCTCTGGGATATGTTTATCCCTTCCTCGTATTGATGTCCGTACTTATTGGTATGCTTGCCGCTGGTGCCGGGGAGCTGAGAGCCGGAGGGGTCGCCCTGCTATCTATCATTCCTTATTACCTGGTGCTATATTTGTTTCGCAATCGTATTGCAAAGTCTTTTACATTTAGCATAAAGAAAACTTTCACTGTGCAATGAGCCAGATTATTATTTATACCATTATCACACTGGTAGCTATTGGGGCCACTGCAGCCATCATACTCTACTTTGTCGCCCAAAAATTCAAAGTATATGAAGATCCGCGTATCGACGAGGTCGAAGAAGCGCTACCTGCAGCAAATTGCGGCGGATGCGGATTTCCTGGCTGTCGAAATTTTGCAGAAACGCTTGTAAAATCCGAGTCATGGGATGATCTTTTTTGTCCGGTGGGCGGAAACGAAACCATGTCAAATGTAGCTGGCATCCTGGGAAGAGAAGCGATAGAACAGGCACCAACAGTAGCAGTTGTCAGATGTAACGGCACCCCTGAATTCCGGCCCAGGGTTACTCAGTATGATGGTGCCCCCACCTGCGCCATAGCCCACAGCCTTTACTCAGGCGAGGGGGGATGTCCCTTTGGCTGCCTGGGTTTGGCCGATTGTGTGGTAGTATGCGATTTCGATGCCATCCATATGGATCCTGATACGGACCTGCCTGTAGTAATAGACGATAAATGTACCGCATGCGGAGCCTGTGTGGAGGCCTGTCCCAGGGACATTATCGAGCTTCGGAAAAAGAATAAAAAGGACAGGAAGATTTTTGTGAGCTGCATCAACGAAGAGAAAGGTGCCGTGGCAAAGAAAAACTGCAGTGTGGCTTGCATCGGTTGCTCCAAATGCTTTAAGGTTTGTAAGTATGACGCCATTACCATGGAGAATAACAAGGCATTTATCGATTCCGAAAAATGTGTCTTATGTCGCAAATGTGTGCTTGAGTGCCCGACCAGTGCTATTCTTGAACTGAATTTCCCTCCTCCCAGGAAAAAAGAGCCCGTGGAGGCCAGTGAAACTGAAACCAATTAGAGCTTATATAAACAGGCGATTTCATGAGTCTTAAAACATTTTCAAGAGGTGGTGTACATCCCCCCGAACATAAACTATCGGCGGGCAGTAAGATCATAGAACTCCCGCCCCCCGAAGTTGCAGTAATTCCTGTTTCCCAACATCTGGGAGCCCCCGCTAAAGTGCTTGTGAATCGTGGCGATCAGGTGAAAGTGGGTCAGCTTATTGCCGAAAGCTCGGGATTTGTTTCCACCAATATACACTCCTCGGTTTCGGGGAAAGTCCTTAAAGTGGATCAATTCATGGACAGCTCGGGATACCGCAAAATGGCTGTGCAGATCCAGGTGGAAGGAGACCAGTGGATAGAGACCATCGACCGGTCGGACGACCTGGTGCGAAATTCAGTACTTCCTGCAGAAGATATACGGAAAAAAATCCTGGAAGCGGGAATCGTGGGACTGGGTGGGGCCACATTTCCCAGCCATGTAAAACTGATGGTGCCCCAGGGGAAGACTGCAGAATGTCTGATAATCAACGGGGTGGAGTGCGAGCCCTATTTGACGGCCGATCACGCCCTGATGATGGAACGTACCGAAGAGTTATTCTCAGGAATTCAGCTCCTGATGAAAGGACTGGGTGTTGAAAAAGCCATTGTCGGGATTGAAAATAACAAGCCGGATGCCATTGAGAGGATGAAGGATATCACCAAAGGGAGCAATGTGTCCGTTCAGGGATTGAAAGTGAAATATCCCCAGGGGGGAGAGAAGCAGCTGGTAAAGGCAATTCTGAAACGAGAGGTTCCTTCGGGCGGACTGCCCATCGATGTGGGTGTGGTGGTATTCAACGTGGGGACCGCGCATGCGGTCTATGAAGCAGTCATGAAAAACCGTCCTCTGATCGACAGGGTGGTCACGGTTACAGGCAAGGGCCTGGAGAAACCCTCCAACTTTTTAGTCAGGGTCGGTACACCTGTCTCCTCACTTATTGAAAAGACGGGGGGATTGCCCGAACAGACAGCCAAGGTGATCAATGGCGGACCGATGATGGGGAAAGCATTGTCTACACTTGATGTTCCCGTTGTAAAGGGAAGCTCAGGAATTCTCCTGGTAGATGAAAATGAGGCCCGGCGCAAAGAGGTCAAGCCCTGTATCCGTTGCACAAAATGCGTAACTGTTTGTCCCATGGGGCTGGAACCCTACCTGCTTATGACACTAAGCGAAAAGAGCCTGTTTGAACGGATGGAGCCGGAGAAGGTGATGGACTGCATCGAATGCGGAAGTTGCAGTTATACCTGTCCCTGTTCACGTCCCCTGCTGGACTATATCAGGCTGGGAAAAGCAGAAGTTGGTAAAATCATGAGAGCAAGAAAAGCTGTTTAAGAAAGATAATCAGAGATGAATAAATTCATTGTATCACCATCACCACATGCCTATACGGACGAGTCGGTCCCAAAACTGATGTATGGGGTGATTATTTCACTGCTTCCGGCCCTGGCTGTATCGGTCTATTTTTTCGGAATCGGGATGATTATTGTAAGCTCCGTTTCAGTAGCTTCCTGCATCCTCTTCGAATACCTGATCCAACGCTATATGATGAAGGTGAAGCCCACCCATCTGGATGGATCAGCATTGCTTACAGGTCTCTTACTGGCTTTCTGCCTTCCGGCCAATATCCCCTTCTGGATCGTAATGATTGGAGCACTTGCTGCAGTGGGGATCGGAAAAATGACCTTTGGAGGCCTGGGGAACAATATCTTCAATCCTGCCCTGGTGGGACGTGTGTTCCTCTTTATCTCCTTCCCTGTAGCCATGACAGCCTGGCCCGAACCCGGACAATGGATGCATTATACCGACGCAGTGACCGGTGCCACTCCTCTGGGGCTTATGAAAGAAGGGCTGGCCAACCGTACTGTTGGAGAAATTATGCCTGAAGTTCCTTCCTTCCTCCACTTGTTGGTAGGCAAATCAATGGGTTCGGCAGGAGAGGTAAGTGCGCTGGCCCTGCTGCTCGGGATGTTCTATATGATGTACCGAAAGATTATTTCCTGGCACATTCCGCTCACCATCCTGGCCACTGTTGCAATATTTACCGGCATTCTATGGCTGGCCAATCCCGATCGCTTTGCCGATCCGCTGTTCCATTTACTTACCGGGGGACTCATGCTGGGAGCCATTTACATGGCCACCGATTATGTCACTTCGCCCATGACTTCAAAGGGCATGATTATCTATGGGGTGGGGATCGGGATTGTAACAGTCCTGATCCGTGTCTTTGGGGCCTATCCCGAAGGGGTACAGTTTGCCATTTTGATCTTCAACGGTTTCACTCCACTGATCAATAAATTTGTGAAACCGAAACGTTTTGGAAAGGAGGTAAAACATGGCTAAAAAGGAATCCACTTTTCTGAGTATGGTGGCCACCCTTTTTGTGGTTACACTGGTAGCAGCCGGATTG
>JAUVIT010000108.1 GCA_030592605.1 Bacteroidota bacterium | reverse complement strand
CCTCCAAAGAAGAGTGCCGCAGCAAAATAAGCTGGTTCCTCAGGAATGCTGGTATAGGCGTCAAGGACACTTCCAATAAACAGTCCGAATCCGATACCTACCAGTAAAAGGGCCCATTTAAGAATTCCGTAAGAATTAGGTCTGCGCTCGGTCATAAAGTCCTTTGGGCTCACACCTTTTTCAATCATAGCCATCCGTTCCCGGTTCCTGGCCTGGGCCACCACAAATACAATTCCGAATATGGCGGCGAAAATAATTAACACTATAAGAAAATCTTCATTCATAATGGTAAAATTTGGTTAAACATTGTTTTGTTGAATCTTTGACGCCACGGATCTGAGCATGTTACATCTTTTTCAATAAAAGTTGGAATTAAGTGTTAAAGAGCTAGCGAAAATCAGAAAACAGAAATATTCTGTAACGTTTTATTGAAACAGGCGTCATATAGGCTGAATGGATGTTCATGATGAGAAATACTTGATTGAACGCGTAAAAGCTGGAGATAAGGAGGCTTTTACCGGATTGGTAGATACCTATAAGAATATGGTATATACAGTCTGTCTGAGGATGCTTGGCTCCGAAGCAGATGCGGAGGAGGCAGCACAGGATGTTTTTATAAAGGCTTATCGCTCCATCGGAAGTTTCCAGGCAAAAGCAAAGTTCTCTACATGGTTGTACCGTATTGCATATAACAATTGCATCTCCGTTATCAGAAAAAAAGTAAGAATGATCGACCTGGTGGAAGATGTTCCCGAAGGAGTGGTGGACGAAAAGGAGATGAATGGGCTGGAGAGTATATCGGCCAAAGAAAGAAGCATGTATCTGACAATGGCTATTGAATCTCTTGCTGAAACTGATGCAGTAGTTGTTACCCTCTTTTATTATGATGAATTATCGCTGGATGAAATTGCCAAGGTCACCGAGCTCAGCAGCAGCAACATCAGGATAAAATTACACAGGTCCAGGAAAAAAATGTACCAGGTGATCTGCGAAAATCTAAAATCTGAAGTATCTTCAATTCTTTAAAATGAAAAGAGATCCTCACATATCGAAGCTTATCAGGGAATCGGGAGTGAAAGCCGCACCGGAAAACTTTACTGCTTCAGTGATGGATATGATCGAAGCTATTCCGGCTAAGAAGTCATATAAACCGCTGATTGGCAGGGGCGGACGAATCATAATCATCCTTTTTATCATCGCGGTTGTCGTGGTTGCAGTAATGTATACCGATCCTTCAGGAGAACTGTTTGGAACTACCATCAAGCTTCCCCAGATAGAGCAGCAAGCACCACAATTGAATTTCAACCTGGATTTTCTGCAAAAGATCAATTTCTCCACCGGGATAGTTTCTGCCCTGGTAGCACTATTTGTACTGATCTTATCTGATGCTGGCCTGAACAGGCGCAGGCTTAGCCAATAACACCCAGCGATTTTCCAACCTTAGTAAATCCTTCAATGGCGTGGTCCAGGTGTTCCTGGGTATGAGCAGCTGATAGCTGCACCCTGATGCGTGCCTGCTCGCGTGGAACCACCGGGAAGTAGAATCCGATTACATAGATTCCTTCATCCAGTAATCTGGCTGCAAACTCCTGCGAAAGTTTTGCATCATATAGCATTACGGCGCAAATGGCCGATTTGGTTGGCTTGATGTCAAATCCAGCGGCCAGCATCTTCTCCATGAAGTAGCCAGTATTGTAATGGAGACTCTCCTGCAACTCGGTAGTCTCATCCATCATATCGAACATCCTGATCCCTGCTCCCACCACAGAAGGTGGAATTGAATTGGAAAAAAGGTAGGGCCTTGAACGCTGGCGAAGCATCTCAATGATCTCTTTACGGCCCGTGGTAAATCCGCCGATGGCTCCGCCAAATGCTTTCCCAAGGGTGCCGGTGATGATATCCACCTTCCCCCGGATATTAAAGAGTTCAGTAACTCCACGACCGGTCTTGCCCACCACCCCGGCTGAGTGGCACTCATCAACCATCAACAGGGCATCGTACTTTTCAGCCAGCTCGCAGATGCGGCCCACTGGTGCCACATTGCCATCCATGGAGAAAACCCCGTCCGTGACGATGATTCGGAATCGCTGGGCCTGTGCCTCCTTCAGTTGCTGCTCCAGGTCTTCCATGTCGGCATTTTTATAGCGGTAACGCTGGGCCTTGCATAGTCTGACTCCATCAATGATGGAAGCGTGGTTCAGGGCATCGGAGATAATGGCATCTTCGGCCGTGAGCAGGGGTTCAAATAACCCTCCGTTGGCATCAAAACAGGCTGCATAAAGGATGGTGTCTTCGGTGCCAAAGTAGGAGGCAATCTTCTGTTCCAGGATTTTATGCAGGTCCTGGGTTCCGCAGATGAAGCGGACACTCGACATCCCGAATCCATGGCTATCCATGGCATCTTTCGCAGCCTTCACCAGTTCGGGGTGGTTGGAGAGCCCCAGGTAGTTGTTGGCACAGAAGTTCAGCACCCTTTCACCGCTTTCCAGTTCAATTTCTGCCTCCTGGGAAGAGGAAATAATGCGTTCTGCTTTAAACAGGCCGGCATCGCTGATTTGTTCCAGCTCTTTGGCCAGGTGCTCCTTGATTTTTCCGTACATCTTCTTCTATTTAAGTTTGTTTCGTATCTCCTTTAACATAATCCCGGTCATTTTTTCCAGGTCGTAGTTCTGTTTAAAACCCCAATCCTTACTTGCCAGTGAGTCATCCACGCTCTGTGGCCAGGTATCGGCAATGGCCTGCCGGAAATCGGGCTTGTATGAAATGGTAAAGCCTGGAATCTCTTTCCGTATCTCACGGTAGACCTGGTCCGGTGTGATGCTCATTCCTCCCAGGTTGTAGGCGCTATGAATAGAGAGTTGCGAACGTTCGGTCTCCATCAGCTGGATCGTGGCCTGGATGGCATCGGGCATAAAGAGCATGGGGAGCGCTGTATCCGCTGTCAGGAAGCACTCATAATTCCCGTTGCGGATTGCCTCGTAATAGATCTCCACTGCATAATCGGTGGTACCACCCCCGGCTTCGGTCTTGTAGCTGATCAGACCCGGATAGCGGATACTCCTGACATCCACTCCATATCTGCTGAAGTAGTAGTCACACCAACGTTCACCGGCCATCTTGCTAATCCCGTAAACAGTGACCGGTTCCATCACGGTTAGTTGGGGGGTGTGGGTTCGGGGTGTGGTGGGACCAAATACAGCGATAGAGCTGGGCCAGAATACCTTTTTAACCTCCTCCACCATCTTGGCAACTTCCAGGATATTCATCAGGCTCTCCATGTTTATGTTCCATGCCTGGGTGGGCAGCTTTTCGGCATTTCCGGAGAGCACTGCTGCCAGGTGATAGATTTGCGTGATTTTGTTCCTGATAATAAAGTGGATCAACTGCTTGTCGTCCATTACATCCAGTATCTGGAAGGGTCCGCCCTCGATCACATCGGATGGTGCCTGTTTGATGTCTGTGGCAAATACATGAGCACTGCCATAGTGTTTTCTTAATTCAATTACCAGCTCCGAACCGATCTGCCCGGCAGCACCAATCACCAGAATATTGTCCATGAATTGTAGGATTAAAATATGATACCAAATTAGGGGTTTCTGTTTCCCAAAAAAAATGATAAATAACATGAATTTATAACTAATTTTCCGGTGCCATATGAAATACTACCTCACGCTATATTTGTTGTTGTCACTACTTACTGTGAATGCGCAGGAATACCGGTCGGCCATTTACCATGCCTACGTGCATGAGGAAATGGAAAACTGGAAAGCGATTATGGAGCAGATGGAGCAGGATTATTCGGACAACTCAGATCCGGTATTGCTATACGATCTCCTGGAAGCTGAGTATGGATATACCGGATGGCTGGTATCTGTAAAGCGAAAGAAAGAGGCGGAGGAAGTGTTGAGGAGTGCAGAAAGGCATATGGCCTTGTTGACGGGCCTGGGGCTGGATAATGCCAGAGTCTATAGTCTGAAAGGGGCTTTTTACGGATTTCAGATCATGTTGGAACCGGCCCGGGCACCAAAATTGGGTCGCCTGTCCATGAAAGCCAATGAAAAAGCTTTAGAGTTGGATCCTGAGGAGCCCCAGGTTTGGCTCGAAAGGGCCAATATGGACTATTACAAGCCGGTGATATTCGGGGGTTCCAAGAAAAAGGCTGTACCCTCGTATGCAAAGGCTGTGGAGCTATTTGAATCATCTTCCGAACGTAGCCTGGAGAATTGGGTCTATTTGAATTGCATGGCTGGATTGGGAATCGCCTACGAAAATACCAGGAAGTTTTCGGAAGCAGGCAAGGTGTACAGGAAAATATTGGAGATGGAGCCCTCCTTTAAGTGGGTAAAAGAGGAGCTTTATCCCCAATTCCAGGAAAAGCACCCGGGGAATTAGCATTCACTCCAAATCCATTTTCTATCTTTGGACAAAGAGTTCAGAATAAAGTAATAAACACTGTATGAATCAGAATATCCGGGTAAGGTTTGCACCCAGTCCCACTGGTCCTCTCCATATTGGGGGCTTACGAACCGCGCTGTTCAACTACCTGATTGCCAGGAAGAATAGGGGCGTTTTCATCCTCCGTATTGAGGATACCGATCAGACAAGGTATGTGGAAGGGGCAGAGGATTATATTATGGAAGCGCTTGATTGGTGTGGCTTAACTCCCGACGAGGGTCCCCGCCAGGGAGGCGGATTCGGTCCCTACAAGCAATCTGAGCGAAAGAGTCAGTATAAAAGATATGCGATGCAACTCCTGGAGAGCGACTTTGCTTATTACGCTTTTGATACTCCAGAAGAGCTGGATGGCATGAGAAAGTCTTTCGAAGCTCGAGGGGAGACATTTGTTTACGATGCCCGGGTGCGAGAATCATTGAAAAATTCACTGTCCATGCAAAGCATTGAAGTGGAAGAGATGATTGCCTCCGGCACACCCTATGTAATCCGGTTTCGCTTCGAATCCAATCAAGAGATAGTGATGCAGGATTTGGTACGGGGCGAAGTAGTGGTTAACACCTCCACCCTGGATGACAAAATTCTGTTCAAGTCGGACGGAATGCCCACCTACCATCTGGCCAATGTGGTGGATGACAACCTGATGGCCATCTCTCATGTGATTAGAGGTGAGGAGTGGTTGCCTTCCCTTCCGCTTCATGTAGCACTCTACCGAGCCTTCGGCTGGGAACATCTGATGCCTAAATTTGCACATTTACCACTGATCCTGAAGCCAACCGGGAAAGGAAAATTGAGTAAAAGGGATGGGGAAAAGGGAGGTTTCCCTGTCTTTCCTCTGGAATGGAAAGATCCTGTTTCAGGAGAGATTTCCCCGGGCTACAGGGAAGAAGGTTACCTTCCTGAGGCTTGTATAAACATGCTGGCATTGTTGGGCTGGAATCCTGGTACCGAACAGGAGCTCTTTTCGCTTGACGAGCTCATCAAAGAGTTTCAGCTGAAGAAAGTGGGCAGATCCGGCTCCAGGTTTGATCCTGAAAAAATCTTATGGTTCAATCACCAGCATATGCAGCTGATGGTCGATGACGAACTCATCCCGGCTTTTCAATCTGTGTTGAAAGCCAATGGTGTGAATATTGATGACAGCAGGCTTGAGTCGCTGGTTCCCATCATCAAACCCAGGATCGATTTTCTCCATGAAATGTGGGAGGAGTCCTGGTTCTTTTTTCAGTCCCCGGATAATTACGATCCTGGTGTGGTGAAGAAGCGCTGGAAAGAGGATACGCCCGAGAAGATGGAGCAGTTGGCAGAGGCGCTTGAGCATTGCGAACCATTTACTACTGAATCTGTTGAAGCTTGTGTAAAGGAGCTTATCACCTCTAAGGAATGGGGAATGGGCGCCATTTTGAATGCCTGGAGACTGTTGCTGGTAGGCGCTGCAAAAGGACCCGGACTTTTTGATCTTGCAGCATTTCTTGGCCGGGACGAGGTAATCAACAGAATGAAAGCGGGGATCAAAGAGATTAATAGATAACATTAAGATAGCTGATATCATGGGAGAAGATCAAAAGATATATATCAATATTCACGGGCACCGACAGTCCAATACCATTGAGGAGTGGGTGATGCAGAATCTTATGGCAAAGGATTTTCCTCCTGACGATATTGAAAACGGTTTCTATTCAGTGGGCTTTCATCCATACAACGTGGGCAAGGTGGACGAACACGAGACCCTTGAGAGGGTGAGTAAGGCAACGGAACACTCCCGTGTGTTGGCTATTGGCGAGATCGGACTTGATAAATCCATTGAAGCACCCCTGGAGGATCAGTTACGGATCTTTGAGAAGCAGGTAGAGATTGCAGAATCGGCCAAGCTACCGGTGGTATTGCATGTGGTAAGGGCGTTCAATGAGATGCTTGGATTTATGAAAGCTCAGCAGCCAGTGGTACCCATAATCATTCATGGATATAGCGGTAGCCCTGAGATGGCGGAAGAGCTTGTGAAAGCCGGATTCCAGATCTCCT
>JAUVIT010000140.1 GCA_030592605.1 Bacteroidota bacterium | reverse complement strand
TTTTGTGATATCAAATCCTTGTGGATAATCAATATACAGATAAAGAGAGGTCGAATCCACCTCTTTGTATAGTATAGAATCAGGGATTTGTGCCTGGAGTGAACAAGGTATCAGAATCACAAACCAGGCGGCTAATAGCAATTTTTTCATTGAGTTCAGCATCAATATAATCATTAGTAGCCTTGCTGTTCGGCAACCTGGTTGGCGATCCTTCTACAAAATTCTGCATCCTCCGGATTATGGTTCATGAGTCGGACCGTTTCTCCGGAGGCATCTTCTATCCTGTATAGGGTAGGCACCTGATCGGGCAATTCTCTGCTTATGCTTCTGACAAAGACCGATGCACTGAGCATGGTACCCAGTTCATTGGGATGGCTTCCATCGGATGTATACAGATCCACCATGGGGCGAAGATCCTGGGCCAGTTCCCATGCAGTACCCACAGGAACTCTTACCGCACCATTTTCTCTGGCTGCCTTCTCATACATTTCATCGATTTCAGCCTGAAACTGTGGCACTTTTTCCCGGGCCCAGGTATTGAACAGGTATGTTTGGGCTCCGAAATTTCTATTGTACTCTGAGAACAACTTTACATATTTCAACAGGCTGTCAGGAGTGAAAATGGCCGACATGCTGAAATCCTGGAGGACCACTACATCAAAGTCTCCTTCTGCGATGATCTCTTTGGTTTTCAGCTCCCTGCCTCCATTCCAGTGCTCCCCCAGAGAAGCTCCAGGCAATACCGATTTCCGGGTAATGAGTTTGGTGGAGGTCTCTGCAGAAATGATTGAAACAATATGTGCCAGGTTATACCCATAAGTATAACTGTTGCCCACAAAAAGGACCTTCAGTTCTTTCTGCTGGGAGAAGAGTAAACCCGAAAAAAGGATCAGCGACAAAAAAGTGAGAAATATCCTGGGCTTCATTATGAAGTTGGTTCAGGTCCGTATACAATCACATTTCCAAGATCAATTCTATATCCGGTGGCTGGATCCTTCCATACAACCTTAACAGCATGGTCCCCATTCTCAAGGTTATATTTCCATGTCACTTCATGTCTCCTGGCCTGGTAACCGGTCGACAACACAGCCTCCTCATAAAGCACTCCATCAACATAGACTTCGATATGCAGATCTGCATCCTCTGCAACTCCCTGAAGTTTACTTGCTCCGCCTTTCAGAACAAATCCCTTGCCATTGAAGTTAAAACTGTGTTCTGTTTCACCACCCTCAACCAGAGCATTACCTCCCCAGGGAGCCTGTATAATTTTTACCGGATAGTGTCCTTCAAAAGCTCTTTCAAACTTGACAGACACGGGTTCTTCCACCTTAATCTTCAGGGCATCTTCCAGCTCCTCGCCTCCATTGCGTTTAACCATCTCAATGGAATGACGGTAACCCATATCATAGGTGTCATTCAGGGAAATAGTCGTGTATTTGAAATCCATATCCTCCACCTTGTCCAGTCCTTGCTTCCAATACTCCGGAATTGCATCATAACCAAGGATGGCACCAAGAATCCCGCCTGAACTGGCCGGGTTGCAGTCCGAATCCTGTCCGCAACGTGTGCTAATATCAACGGTCTTTCCAAAATCGCCTTCACCATAAAGCATTCCAATAACAATATAAGCAGCGTTGATCTTTGCATCGATGTTAAAAGGTACAAAGACCCCATCAGGGCAGCCAATATCGGACGACCATTTTCGTTCAGCTTCAAACCATGTTCTTTTCCAATCGTCCGGATAAGCCGCATGCCAGCCAATCACATCATTGATGCACTGGTAGAATTCACTCTGTTCTGGAATGGTTTTAAGGGCTTCAGTAACTACAAAGGGAACGTCGTCCGACCAGAAAGCCAGTGAGTACATGGCAGCAACATAAACACCTCCATACCAGCCATCTCCATAGTTCATGATATGGCCCACCCGGTCGCAAACTTCAGATGCTGAATTGACCATTCCCGGATTCATCAGACCTGCAAAATCGGCCTCAATCTGGAAATCGATATCATCGGCATGGGGATTATTCTCCCAATGTCCCGATGCCGGAGGCTCCATACCATTCATAATATTGTAGCGTGCAGCCTGATTGGCATGCCATAGCATATAATCCGCATAGGCAAAAGCCCTGGCATGTGAAGAGGCCGGGGCATCCAGTCCCTCCTTCTCAAAAACATCCACAAAGGTGAGGTCCATATAGATATCATCGTAAAGACCCGGAGCATAGGTATAGTACCACTCCATTTTTGTGTCATCCCAGTCGATGGGAATGTAATCCTGGATCATGGTCCCGTTATACCTGAATTCGGTGGGACCTCCATAGGTGCATCCAATCACCTGTCCGGCCCATCCTCCTTTAATTTTGTCCATCAGGTCGACCTTCGATAGGGTGAATTCCACAGGATAGTCTACTTTTTTAACAGGGATGGCTTTTTCGCCCGTGCTGCAAGAAACCATGAAGATTACACCCAATACTACCATTGTTAAAATTGATTTCATTTTATCAGATTTTATTGTTTAAGATTTCGATTTAAAAAGTAATTGGTCTCCTCCCTTCGGGGGATGGAACTCTGGGCACCCAGTTTTTGAACGGAAAGGGCAGCGGCAGCGTGGGCCTCAACAATGGCCCTTTCAAGCTCTCTGCCTTCTGCCAAAGATACAGCCAGCTGACCATTGAACACATCTCCGGCTGCGGTAGTATCTACTGCTTGCACACTAAATCCGGGAACCATTGACCGGGTACTGGTGGCTCGATCAGAAAGATAGGCACCACTTGCACCCAGAGTAATTATCACCGTTTCAATGCCAAAATCATGCAGTACATCAGCAGCCTCAGCAGCGCTTAACTCATCACTTACAATGACTCCTGTTAAGCTCTCAGCTTCTGTCTCATTGGGCGTAATAATGCCTACCTTTTCCAGTATTTTATCACTTAGTTCAGCTGCAGGCGCAGGATTCAGGATTACCCTGGTTTTCAATTTATTGCATAGCTCCACCGCTTTTTGCACAGTTTCAAGGGGTGTTTCCAGCTGGATCAGCATATAATCTGCCTCATAAAATACTTCATTAAGCTCTTCCAGGTCAGCCGGGGAAAGTAGTGCATTGGCTCCTGAAGCAACGGTGATGGCATTCTCTCCCTTTTCGGAAATGGTGATCATTGCAATTCCCGAGGGTACACCTTTACAGATTTTAATGTTCTCTGTATTGATTTTGTCCAGCCTGTAGCCTTTGAGGGCTTCTTCCCCGTATGGATCATCTCCCACGGCGGCGATAAAGACCACATCTCCACCAGCCCGTGCAGCAGCAACTGCCTGATTGGCACCTTTACCTCCCGGGAAGGTCATAAACTCACCACCCAGCAAGGTCTCTCCCGGACGGGGTATTTCAGGCACTTTAATGATTAGGTCCGTATTGGAGCTTCCGACAACAACGATTTTCTTCATCATATGAGTCTTGCTGCGATGATCATTCCAAGTCCAACCAGGAAGAAAAGAAACATGGCCACAAGCATACCTTTTAGTCCTTCTGCCTTACCAAACTCCTTCCAGATAAATACTCCCCAGAGCGCTGCGATCAGGGTAGCTCCCTGTCCAAGTCCATAGGAAATGGCATACCCTGCCTGCTCGGAAGCGATGATGCTAAATGTCATTCCAAGGCTCCAGATCATCCCTCCCAATATTCCAATAAGGTGAAGTTTCGTATCCCCCTTTTTGATGTAGTCCTTGTAAGTGGCCTTCTCGCCCGAGACCGGTTTGTACATAAAAAAAGTGTTCCATACGAAGTTGGAAATCAGCAGACCCAGGGCAAAGATCACCGAAGCGGTATATGGAGTAAGTTTTCCTGCTTCCGGAACTGCGAAATCAGTTACCATAGATGCCGCCACAAAGCGGTAGAAAAAACCCATAAGAATTCCACCTAGGATGGAAATTACAATCCCTTTGGTGGTGCCTGACGCCTTGCCTCCGCTATGTTTTTTATATACAATAGCATCTATAAGGATAGCCACTGCCACCAGGCTTACGCCGATAAACAGAATTACCGGATTACCAAGCGGGGTGGCCACATAATTAACCACCACTCCAATCACCAGGGCCAGGCCGATCCCGATGGGAAAGGCTACAGCCATCCCTGCAATATTGATGGCGACTACGATAAGCAGGTTGGCTATATTAAATACTGCACCTCCAAGAAGTGCAGAACCAATGGCTGAGCCATCGGCCTGTGCAAGGTCGGCCAGAAATCCCCTTCCCTCCTCTCCTGAACTACCCATGGTAAAGGCCAGGATCAGTGAAAGAATCAATACACCCAGGGAGTAATCCCAGTAGAAGAGCTGGAACGCCCATTTTTTTGAAGCCATTTTCTGGGTATTGGCCCATGAACCCCAGCAGAGCATGGTGATCACACACATGAGTACTGCAATTAAATAAGATTGAATAATGACCATGGAAGTTTATGCTTTGTGGTTAGTGTTTGAATTGTCCTTTGATATAGTCCATCATTGCATTGTAATATTCTCCGGGGAGACCATGTCCGGCATAGGGATATACAATATACTGTTTTGGGACATCCAATTGGTTGTAGGCAGCAAAATTGATATGAGGCGGACAAGTCTCATCCATCAGTCCGATGGACATCAATACCGGAGCTTTGATCCAGGGAGCCAGGTTCTTGATATCGATATAACTCAGGTTCTTATAGATCTCATCTTCCGGGATCTTTGGATGATCTTCAAAATATTGTCTGAACTCGCCTCCAGGCCAGCCAGCCACTTTAAAATAGTCCCGGAAATCGGAGAGAAAAGGCACGTGAGGTACACAAAGATCGATTCGTTCATTATCCAAAGCAGCTGTGGCAAAACTTAGTGCTCCCCCCTGGCTTCCTCCCTCAACAGCAACTCTCGAGGTGTCCACTTCGCTCCTTGAAAAGAGGAAATCCACAGCCCTAACACAGTCCATATATGCACCACGGTAAATATAGAGCTCCTTGTCATCCACATGATCCTGAAGGTAACCTGGGAAACCCGGGTTTACATCGTCCTGACTGTTCCCATGTCCCCTTATATTCAGCGCAAACGAGACCATATCATCGCCCTGATAGAGGTTCTGCGGCACTTTGTTACTGCTGTACCCCTGGACATGCAACATGGCCGGGTAAACACCCTCCTTTACTGGTTTCATATACCATCCACGAATCAGAACATTTCCCAGAGAGCGCATCTCCACCAGGAAGATGTCGCGTGTCTCCGTACAAAGTTTGTCCTGCCGGATCAACTTAAACTGTGGATCGACCGCATCCAGTTCTCGTCGGGCCCGTATCCAATAGTTATCAAAGTCCTCGGCCCGGTCAAGGGGAGAAACAATCTCTTCGGGTCGGACACCCAGGGCAAATTCAACCCGCTTATTACCGGCCTCACTCTCAAGCAGCACCAACACATTGTAAAACCCGGGTGCAAGCCTTCCCAGCTCCAGGGGTATCTGCTTCGTACTGCCTGATCTGACCTTAACTTCTTTTGCAACATCCAGAACTACCTTTCCAAAATCGGTAGTTGCTGTCACCAGTAAAGTTCCTTCCACTGCTTGTTTCATTTTATTTCCCACCTGGAGATTAAGCTTCACAGGATCCTCATTCAATACAAGATGGTCCTCTCTATCCATCATCGGTACAATGGACAACAGTTCCTCCATACCTTTGATAGTCAGGCTGACCGGATTGCCCACAATACCGCCACCCCCGCCGCCATCATATACCCTGACAGCAATGGTATTCTGTGCTCCCCATCCGACCCGGTCCATTGGAACCGTATAGGCCCGGAGCTCTCCATATCCACTTTCATATTCCGGAGGCAGTCCCCCGGTTGATCCAAGAATCTGTCCATTGAAATAGGTCACATCCGAATCATCGATCCTGGCCAGCCGGAGAATCAGTCCCCCGTT
>JAUVIT010000316.1 GCA_030592605.1 Bacteroidota bacterium | reverse complement strand
CCGGGGTGAAAGCTGCTTTATCTGGTACAACGTGGAAAACCTGTTTTATCCCGATAATGATTCTGTTGCGGGCGATGATGAGTTTACACCCCAGGGGCTTCGACACTGGACCTGGTCCAGATACCGGGATAAACTCACCGCACTGGCCAAGGTAATTATTGCATCGGGACGTGGAGAGTCGCCCGATCTGGTGGCACTTTGCGAGGTGGAAAATGCCCTGGTCCTTGAGGAATTGTGCGCTCATCCAATTCTCGCTCCTTACCATTACAGCTACCTTCACAGGGAGAGCCATGATCATCGGGGAATGGATGTGGCCTGCCTGATCCGCCTGGGGAGCTTCGAGTCTGTTACATGGGAGACCATTCCATTTACTCTCCCTGTTTCTGAGACCAGGGATCTTATGCATATCAGTCTTTGCTGGGGTGGTGATACACTGGATCTCTTCCTGGTCCACCTGCTCTCCAAATATGGTGGTGCAGGTGCCACAGCTGATTTGAGGAGGGACCAGGCCGGACAAATGGTACAGCTCATGGATTCTGTATATGCAGCGAGGCAGCATGCATTGCTAATAAGTGCAGGCGATTTCAATGACTCCTACCAGTCTTACGCCATGGAACCTTTGAGAAAGGCCAGGTTTGGGGTAGATTCCCTTACACCTCTGCAGCCTGAAAATGGAAAGGGTACTTATAAATACAGGGGTCGGTGGAGTCCTATCGATCAGGTTCTGATTCTGCAGGCTTTGCAACAGTCCTCCATTGCTGTCAGCAGTTTACAAATAGCTCCGCTATTGACTGAAGATCTGATTTTTGGAGGGATCAAACCCTTACGTACTTATGATGGATATATATACATTGGAGGGATCAGTGATCATTTGCCCCTGCTAATAGATCTCACTCCTTCTCTCTTCTAAGTCCCTGTTGGACAGTGAGTCCCAATGCCTTACCTTCCTCCAGCATCAAGGCATAGGCAGCTTCATAATTATTAGAGATATGGCCATCCAGAATGGCCTCCTTGATAGCATTTTTAATCATGCCTACGGGACGGGAAGGTGGAATTCCGAATACCTTTTGTATATCATCGCCTGAGATTGGGGGCTGAAAGTTACGGATGGAATCGCGCTCCTCCAGTTCAATGACCTTTTCCCTTACCACCTGAAAATTCCTCAAATGCCGTTTGACTGTCCGTTCGTTTTTGGAGGTAATATCTGCTTCACAAAGGGTCATCAGATCCTCCAGGTCCTCTCCGGCATCGAAGATCAGTCGTCTTACCGCTGCATCAGTAACTATATCCTGCGATAGTACTATTGGGCGAAGGTGCAGCATTACAAGCTTCTGCACGTATTTCATCTTCTCATTGAGTGGGAGTTTCATTCTCCTGAAAATACCAGGTACCATTTTGGCCCCGATAAACTCATGGGCATGAAAGGTCCACCCGGTACCAGGCTCAAACTTCCTGGTCCTGGGTTTGGCAATATCGTGGAGCAGTGCGGCCCACCTGAGCCAGAGATCGTCTGTCTTCAGAGCGATGTTATCAAGTACTTTAAGGGTATGAAGGAAGTTGTCTTTATGGTGCTGCTCATTTACCTGTTCCACACCTTTCATCTGGTGAAGTTCGGGAAAGATAATTTCAAGTAATCCACATTGATCCAGGAGCAGAAAGCCTTTGCCGGGCCCTTGGGCTAACATGATCTTATTCAGTTCATCGCTTATGCGTTCCTGGGATATAATCTCTATTCGCTGACGGTATTCATGGATGGCATTGAGGGTCCCTGCTTCAATGCTGAACCCAAGACTGGTGGCAAAACGGATGCCCCGCAACATCCTCAGTGGATCGTCGGAGAAGGTGCGGCCCGGTTCAAGGGGTGTGGTAATAAGCTTCTCTTCAAGGTGTTTAAGTCCACCGAATGGATCCAGTAATTCGCCGAAACTGTCTTGATTCAGAGAGATGGCCAGTGCATTGATGGTGAAATCCCGACGGTTTTGATCGTCTTCCAGTGTACCATTCTCTACCAGGGGTTTACGTGAGTTGCTCCTGTAGGACTCTTTCCGTGCACCCACAAACTCAATTTCGGTATCACCCCATTTTAACATGGCAGTTCCAAAATTTTTGAAGACACTGAGAGGAATCTCTTCCCCAATGGCCTGCCTTACCTTTTCGGCCATCTCAATTCCGCTTCCAATTACCACAATATCAATATCTTTCGGGATATTTCCGGAGCCGGAGATAAGCAGGTCGCGCACAAATCCTCCAATCACATAGGAAGGGGTCTTCTCTTTTGCAGCGACCGATGCAATGATCTGAAAGACTTTATGGTGTAAATGTTCTGAGAGCTTCATACTATTTAAACTGCAACAAAAATACAATCTAATACGTAATAACAGTGCATTATAAATCATGGAGTTTCGATAATTTTTATCTATTTTTCGATTAATAACCATGGAATGAACCATAGCCAATGGCTGGTTTGAAACTAAGTATATGTTTTTGGCACCTGGACCCTTTGGTGACTGATGATGTGCTGGCTACCCTGAAAGAGGGTAAATTTGATGTGCAACATTGCCACTACAAGGAGCGTGAACAGGTAAGAAAAAGATTGATAGAGGACCCTCCCGATCTGGTTATCTCAGATTTTGATCTTCCTGATTCTCTGCGTGCAATGATCGAGGAGGAGATGGGGCCCTACTTGTCTGAAGTACCCCTTATTTACCTGGTGGGGGAGAAGAATGCCAGGAAGGCCGCCCAAACCCTTGAATCCGGCGTGTGGGACTTTGTTCAGAAAGAACAACTCTTCAAGCTGGTTCCGTCGGTTTACTCTTCACAAAAGTACGCCAATGTCATCAAACAAAGACAGAAAGCGGAGCATGCTCTTACTGAGTCCAGGGACCGATACATGTCGATCTTCAAATCGGTTCATGACGGCATCATTCTGATTGATCTTGAATCCCGGAAAATCACAGAGTACAATCCCCGGGTACTTGAGATGTTCGGACTTTCGGATACGGAGATGAAATCGCTGGATCTGGAACGCTACTCTGCTATGGATGAGGGGTATACTATTAAGCGTGCAAGGGAATATATTAACGAAGCACTTACAGGAGAGTCAGTTTCATTTGAATGGCGGAACATTAAAAAATCAGGTGAGAGATTCTGGACCCTCAATTCTTTTTCTGTGGTCCAGATCGACAATAAGGCCTTTATTTTGCTGGTTGCCAGGAATATAGATGAGCAGAAAAAATTGACCAGATCACTGATTGAATCCCAGGAGCACTTCCGGGCTCTGGCCGAGAACTCTCCTGATGTGATCATGCATTTTGACAGGGAGCACAGGCATCTCTATGTAAATGGTACAGCAGTAT
>JAUVIT010000212.1 GCA_030592605.1 Bacteroidota bacterium | reverse complement strand
CTGGGGATTTGGGTGGCCCATGGGGAGGGTAAATATGTACTCCCCGAAGCGGAGGAGAAGTACCATATTGCAGCCAAATACAGCCGCTCCTCCTACCCTGCAAACCCCAACGGATCAGATTACGACCTAGCAGCCCTGTGTTCAGCCGATGGGCGCCACCTGGCCATGATGCCTCATCTGGAACGGGCCTATCAGCCCTGGCAGTGTGCTTATTACCCGGAAGATCGCAGGCAGGATGAAGCCACCCCCTGGCTGGAGGCCTTTGTGAACGCACGAAAGTGGATAGAAAAGGCCTAGCCTGAAACAGACCGGCCCCGCTTATCTCTGTATTTGTCAATAGTTAATCATCCAAACATCAGGAAATGAAGAAAGCACTCATTTTGTCAATTCTGGTTCTGTGGACACTCCTCGCAGTGAAAGCCCAGGACCTGGCCGGGACAATCACCTACCAGCAGGTAATCCGCTACAATTTTGAGAACATCAAGGAAGCTCATGGCGACGATCAGCGAACCTCGAGCTGGATTGCCTCACTTCCAGAAGAAACAAGCGCCGTACAGCTACTAAGTTTCAATTCTGAGAAAGCACTTTTTGAAGAGGAGGCATCGAAATCAGTGGCTACAGATCCTGGTCTGCAAAGGGCCATCATGTACGAAGGCATGCTGTCACCGCCTCGTCCGGTCGTTCAAAAGGTTTACTATGACTTTAACAAGGACCAGAAGCTGGAGCAGGTGGAGTACCTGACCCGCCTTTTTCTGGTGAATTCGGAAATCGAAGCAGTACCCTGGAAATTGGGCAGCGAAAAGAAAAAAGTGCTGGAATATACCTGTATGAATGCCACAGCGATCCTGGATGACCAGGAGATTGTAGCCTGGTTCTCCCCTGAGATCCCGGTTTCACTGGGGCCTTCCATCTTTGGTGGCTTGCCAGGGCTGATCCTGGCAGTGGAACGGAATGGGGAAACAGCCTATGTGGCCACCTCGGTATATCTCGCTCCCCCAGCAGAGGAAGCCCTGGCAAAACCTGATAAAGGCAGCGAAGTCAGCGTGCAAGAATTTGCCGCCATCCAGGAGGAGAAGGAAAAGGAATGGGAGGAGAATAGTAATAGCGACGACCTCAATCCACATCGATAAGACTAGGAACAATTGCATGAAATCAATAATTCTGATCGTCATTCTGCTGTCTGTAAGCCTGAAAGTCCTGTCCCAGGCCTCCCTGGGAGGTAGCGTGGTCTATACCCGGACCACCACCTATAACTTTCAATCCACAGGCAATGACGAATGGGATGCTTATGCAAAGACCCTGCCCAGCGAAGGTAAATTTGAGAAACAACTTATATTCACTTCTGAAAGTTCCCTCTATAACGAAGCACTTACATCTGAGGAGGCCCTTCCCCCTGAACATCAAAAGGCCCTGTTTTTTGTGAATTATGGGAAAGCCCCGAAGCCGACCATGAAGCAGCTATATATAGATTTCGAAAAGAAGGAACGCTGTGCCTTGCTGGAGTTTATGACCCGCGAGTTCCGGGTGGAAAACTCCCTGGAAAACAGAGGCTGGAAACTGCAAGCCGAACGAAAAAAGATCGGAGAGTATGTCTGCATGAAGGCCACGGCAAATCTGGAAGGGGATAAGGTGACTGCCTGGTTCACCCCCGAAATACCGGTGCCGGCCGGTCCGTCAGAGTATTATGGTCTACCCGGACTGGTTCTGGCGGTGGAACGCCTGGACGAGACTATTTTCCTGGCCACCTCGGTGGACCTAAGTGCTCCAGACCCGGAACTACTGGTCCCGCCCCATGCCGGTAAACATACCTCTCCGGAAGATTTTGAGCAGATCGTAGAAGAAAAAGTGGAGGAGTATAAGCAAAACGCACCCTCCAAATCCAATTACTATCAGAAGTAGAATGATTATTTCACAGGCATATAAAAAAGTCAGTGTATTAATCCTGGTCCTGGCTCTGGCGGCTCCAATACTTGCCCAGCATAAGCTGACAGGGAGGGTAGGTGACCGGCAGGAGGAGCCCCTGAGCTATGCCACTGTGGCCCTGCTGAATCCTATGGATTCCATCCTGATCTATTTCGGGGTTACAGATGACCAGGGAACTTTTAAAATTGCGAACATTAAAAAGGGAGAGTACCTGCTGCAGTATTCTTACGTGGGTATGGAAACCTTTTATAGGGAAATCTCCATCCCGGCCCCGGATGATGGTAAGCTGGGAACCCAGGTTCTGGCTCCAAATCCGCTGGAAGAAGTGACCGTCATCGAAGAATATGTACCCATCACCTTTAAAAGCGACACCGTGGAGTTCAATGCGGATGCCTTTACTACCAAAAGTAATGCAGTGGTGGAGGATCTGCTGAAAAAGATTCCGGGCATTGAAGTTGACGAGGCCGGGAACCTTAGGGCCCTGGGTGAGGATGTGACCAATGTGCGTGTGGATGGCAAGGAGTTTTTTGGTAAAGATCCCAAGGTGGCCACCAAGAATCTGCCTGCCGATGCCATTATGAAGGTCCAGGTATATGACAAAAAATCGGATGAAGCGGAATTTACCGGTGTGGACGATGGGGTCCGGGAAAGAACCATCAACCTGCTGCTGAACGAGGATCACAAAAAGGGCTACTTCGGAAACCTAAGCGCTGGCTATGGTACACAGAACCGGTACAGCGCAGAGGGAAGGATCTATCGTTTCTCAGAAAAACTCCAAAGTGCCGTACTGGGAATGGGCAACAATATTAACAATTTTGGTTATTCTGAATCCCGGGGGAAACAATGGGGTGACCAGGTTAAGGGAGAGAACAGCTCCCTGGCCGGGGGCCTCAACCTGAGTTACAATTCCGAAGGATCAAACCGTTATTTCATCTCCTACCTTGGCAGCAGCAACAAGAAAGAACTTGAGGAGACCATCAGTACACAGAATTTCTTGCAGGAAGGATACTACTACCAGCAATCAGGGGTCCAGGAAGAAGAAAGGAACACTCCCCATAAGGTGAACCTTGGAGTCCGGCATAAATTCAATGAGCGGCATAACCTGATCCTTGACGGGGACCTGCGCATCTCCTCCCTTGATCTGAACAGCAAGAACCTTACGAATTCGGGATTTGAGGATTCCCTGATCAATACCCTGAGCAATATCACGGACAGCGAATCGGGGCTTATTGACCTCAGCGCCAGTGGCTCCTATGTAGCCAAATCTAAGCAGGGAAAAACACAGTTCAAGCTCGAAGCCAATGGCTATTACTTTAAAGATAACTCCCTGCTAAACTGGCAGGACTCCATTACCCTTTATGGTCCCGACAGCCTGAACTTCTATGTGCAATTCAGGGATGATAAGAACGACCGGACCGGACTGACCGTGAGTCCAAGTATAATGCACAGGATAAAGCAATTCTGGCATATCACTGCAGGCTTGGAACTGGGAACGCATACCCAAAGTCTCAACCGGCAGCAGCAGATCGAACGAGAAGGCCTCGTGACCCTGGACACCGTCTTCCCCTCCTTTTCCACCCATCAGATGTCGGTGGGTCCAACCTTCACCCTGAATCGCAGTTCCAACCGTTCCCAGATCGAATTTAGCCTGAAAGGGATCTGGAATCAGTTCGACAAGGAACTGGCAGGCAGCAGTGTGGATAAGCCGACCTATTTCTTCTTTCAACCCGGTTTCAACTACGAATACAGGTACCGGACCGGACGCCGTGTGAATGTAAATTACACTACAGAGGTGAACCTGCCTTCAGTCACCCAACTCTACCCGGTACCTAACACCCTGAACCTGCTGTCCATTTTACAGGGTAATTTGGATCTGGATCCCGAATACAATCACGGTCTCCGTGCTTCATGGTGGTACTTTGACCAGTTCTCATTTACATCCATCTTTGCCTTGCTGGGTGGTGGATATACCAGGGATAAAATTGGATGGTCCCAAAGCACCAATGAAGAGCTGATCACAGTAATGACTCCCATAAACACCACGGGGCAAAGTTCTGTCTACTCATACATCTCCTTCTCTACCCCCATTAGAAAACTGGGGATGAAGATTAGCCTGACCTCCCATGAGAACTGGAGCAGGGGGATGGGCATCGTTAATGAAGTGGACAATACCCAGACCAATTTTACCCATGCCTTCAGGCTCAGACTGGAAAACCGCAAGAAGCAAAAATGGGATGTGGCTCTTGGGAGCAACCTGGCCATTACCGATGCCAAATACTCCATTTCCTCCATGAATACGGTCTATTACAATACCTCACTTTTCATGGACCTCAGTTTTACTCCCGGTGAGAAGTGGAGCTTCGAGGCAGAAGCTAATGTGGTAAATTACAATGCTGATAACCTGGATGAAAGCGTAAGCATTCCTCTCCTGACCGCCGGCATCAGCTACTATTTTCTCCGGGGCGAACGGGCCACCCTAAGCCTGCGCGGATATGACCTGCTGAATAAGCAGCAGGGCTTTCAACATATTTCTCAGGGCAATTATCTGATGCAGCGGGAATGGAACACCATTGGGCGCTATGTGATGCTGGAATTCAAACTGCGCATCGGTAGCTAATAAGAAACTCTCCTACAGAATATAAGGAATAACCGCCTTTCTTTCCGGTGGGTAATCCGGGAAGGT
>JAUVIT010000029.1 GCA_030592605.1 Bacteroidota bacterium | reverse complement strand
GCTGTATAGATACCACCCGAGAGTTGTCCCACATTGATGTTATTTCCAGCAGTGGACATCTGGTGAAAGGCCTGTACCATTCCGATCACGGTTCCCAGGAAACCAATCATGGGGGCCCCTCCGGCCACAGTGGCCAGTGTAGGCAGGCCTTTTTCCAGCTTGTAGATCTCCAGGCGGCCCACATTCTCGATGGCAGCATTCACATCATTGAGCGGGCGACCGATGCGGCTGATGCCTTTTTCGATCATCCTGGCCACCGGGTTATCGGTGGACTGACACAAGGTATGGGCCGAATCGACCTTACCATCAATGATATAGTCCTTGATACGGTTCATAAAGTTCTGGTCCACCCTGGCCGCTTTCTTAATGGCGAACCAGCGCTCAAAAAAGATATATACTGCGATGAAGCTCAGAATCACAATGGGGAGCATCACCCAGCCGCCCTTGAGGGCAATATCGATAAAAGATTCTGTAGAGGTTCCCTGTATACTACTAGTATCCAGATTGGTAACCTGAAGAATGATCAAGTTTTTCATGCGTGTTGAATTTCCGTCGAATATATGACAATAAAACGGGATATACTCCGATGTAGTATATCCCGTTATCAAAGATTTAACTCTTTTATTAACAGCTGCTCTTTACCGGTTTAATGGTGTAAGATAAGTGCTTGCAGGTAATAGACACCAGCACCAGCTACATATCCCAGCAGTGCCAGCAGCGAAATTCTTTTCATATACCAGATACAATCGATCCTTTCCATACCCATGGCAGCTACACCTGCAGCAGAACCGATGATCAGAATACTTCCACCTGTACCGGCACAGTAGGCCAGGAACTCCCAGAAAAGTCCGTCCTGTACGAAGTTTTCGGCATATGCGATTGCTGCCGGATCGGTCATTGCAGCAATACTGGCTGCATCCTCAATTGGATACATGCCCATGGCACCTGCCACAAGTGGTACGTTATCTACCACAGCAGAGAGAACACCAATGGCAAGGTCAATCAGGAAGATATTTCCAAGGTTATCATTAAGCCAGCCAGCCAGAACATTTAATTGTCCGGCGCTCTGAAGTGCAGCTACTGCAGAAAGGATTCCCAGGAAGAAAAAGATGGTTGGGGTATCCACTTTCTCCAGGATGTAAATCACCTTGAGCTTTTTCTTGATTTCATCAGGCTTATTCTTGTGCATCAGTTCTGAGACAAGCCATATGACTGACAGGGAAAAGAGCATGCCCATGTAGGGGGGAAGATGGGTGATGGTTTTGAAAACCGGAACAAAAAGAAGTCCGCAAACACCCATGATCAACATTAATTTACGTTCAAAGGGCTGGGTATAGATCTTTTCATTGTCATCAACCTCAGGTCGTTTCACAGTCCCTTTAAGTGTAAAACTGAGCAGTGCCAGGGGAACAATCATGGTAAAAAGACTGGGTATGATTACCCGGGTGATAATGCTTACAGTAGTCACCTGTCCACCGATCCACAGCATTATGGTTGTGACATCTCCGATGGGTGACCAGGCGCCACCGGCATTGGCTGCCAGCACCACCATGGAGGCAAAGAACCACCTGGTCTCTTTATCCGAAACCAGTTTCCGGAGCAGTGCTACCATGACGATGGTCGTGGTAAGGTTGTCCAGTGCAGCTGACATAAAGAAAGTAAGGAAAGAGAGGATCCACAGAAGTTTTACTTTTTTTGTGGTCTTGATCTTATCGGTAATTATCTTAAATCCATCATGTTTGTCAATAACTTCCACAATGGTCATTGCACCAAGGAGGAAAAAGAGGATCTCTGAAATCTCACCCAGGTGGTGGATAATCTCCTTGTCCACAATGAAGTGGCGCATGGCCTGAATACCCTGTTCGCCATGTGCATCACCACTGTGAGCATATGAGTTCCAGGCATCACTCAGTCCGGCCGTGAAAATATCATAGGCGCCAAAAATATAGAGAACCCACAATAAAGTACCTATTGCCAAAGCCGGAATGGCCTTATCAATATGCAGTGGGTGTTCGAGGGCTATGGCAAGGTACCCCAGAACAAAAACTACTACCATTACAATAAACATGATAAAAAAATTTAGTTAGGATTTGGAATCGTAAGCCCTAAAGATAGAAAAGTTTTACTCTTCAGAATCTGACTTAAGGGTCTTTTTCTTTTTCTTTTTTCGATTGGTAAGGCCCTCTTTGTATCGGGCCATCAGTTGATTCAGATTGTCAAACTCTTCGCGGTAGGATACACCGACTCCCTGTTTATACGGAGCAGTCATGGCAATTAATTCATCCCGCGATCGGTTAAAGGCAAGAACGCTCACATTATCCGTTACTCTGTATTCCACTTCAAAATCTCCCATGATATAAGGATTCCCCTCCTGGCCACTGGAAGGATTGGTCTCCTGTCCGCCCACATCCAGGTTTCCTGAGATAATCATACGGTCATTCAGGAGCTGGGTGGAGAGTGCCACCTCCAGTTCCTGGGTACTCACCTGGTCGCCCGGCCGGTAGGTGAATCCAATATCAAAATCATCACTGATCTGGGAGAGCCAGTTGCTTAGCTGGTTGGAAAGTAATTCACTGGCAGTTACACCGGCAAAAGAAGAGTTCATGGTACCCATATTCTGAGCCCCATAGCCCGAAACGCTATAGAAATTATTGATTATCAGCAAGGATAGAAACTGTTTCATAAGCTCGTCTTCAGTACTTGTGGCATTTTCAAGGTAGCTCCTGGTTTCAGGGTCTGCTGTTGGCATCTCTATCCCGGCCACTATGGAGGGTGATTGCAGTTCACCCTGCAGATTCAGATGGCACTCAATGGGAATGCGCTTTTTCAGCGATTCTTCATTTTCAAGTTCGCTGGGATCTCCGGGATAGAGGTTGTATGGAGCTACCCTGGTTCCATAGATGGCTGCCAGGTCTATGGTGGAATTGGTAGGGGAGCCATTGAATAGGATCTTTCCTCCCGGTTCAATCTCAAATCGCTTGTTGATCACATTCTGGAGGGTGAACAGATAATCGCCCTTCATTAGTTCCACATCTCCGAACATCCTGAAACCCTGGTTCTGATCCAAAAGAATACGGAGATTCCCACGTCCGCTTGTTTCTATAATATCACCTACCTTGGGATCAAAGATTAATTGAACTACAGCATCTTCCGTAATTTCCACATCCAGTTCCACTTTTAAACTTCCTAAGACATCCTGGTCTACCTCTCTGGATTCTTCCTGATCAATCTCCTGTATAAAGGTGATGAAATCTGAATTTTGTACCTCTCTGGCATTGTACAGGGGTAAAAAGAGAGCTGTATTTCGTTCCGTAGTAGCATCTATTCTTAAATTGATATCTCTGGCTACACCGGAAATGGTCACATCGCCTGTGGCATAGATATTACCATAGAACAGGTCATTATCAACCGAGCTGGTATTCATGAAGTTCAGGTTCCGGGCCTCAATCATAAGGTTTGTATAGAAGTCCCGGAAATAGCTATTTGATATGGAGCCGTTTACTATGCCCTGGTTACCAGACTGGTCGGTAGCGGAGAAATTTTCAAAATAAAGATTGTTGTTATAGATGCGTATGGATTCGTTAAAAATATAGCGGGTGTTTAGGAAGGAGAGGGTGGCGGCTCCGTCGTTAAATCTGATGCTTCCGTTAAGTTTGGGTTGATCAAGCGTTCCATCCAGTGTAAGGGCCACATTACCGGTTCCGGAGAGATCCTGGACAAGATTCTCAACATAGGGATTAAGCGCTTGTAACTGGAACTCATTCAGCCGGATCTCAAAATCCACTCCTAAGGTTGCCGGGGTAAAATCTCCATCCACTTCTATTGTTTTGAAATCGCCCAGCTTCGATTGCATCATCATTCGGATGGTCCTGCGGGAATCGTTCCAGGCAGCTTTGAGACTGGTGGGCCCCAGAAGCTGATTGTTAAAACGTAGGGTATCCACATTAATATCAGAGAATATATATGGGTTCCCATCTGTTTCCCTGTAGGTAAAGTCACCTGTCATATTTCCCTGCAGATCTGTGTTTACCCCAATCAAACTAGCCATTTCATCCAGATTCAGTTTCCTGAAATCCAGCTTGAACTCCTGATCTCCCCCGGAGGCGATGGTGCCATCAGCAAGCATATGTTTTTCCTGGCTTCGCAGGGACAGGCTATCCACATTCAGATACTGCTTTTTAATGAGCACAGAAGAAGGATCCACGTGCCAGTTCTCATTACCGATATTAAGTTCAGAAGGTAAGACTTCAACAAGGAAGCCAAGCTCCGCCAGGGAATCTGACTGAAAAGTCCCGTTTAGCCTGATCTCCCCGCTATAGCTCAATTCCGATTGATTATTCCATATGATATCGAGATGTGCTGTATCGTTCGAGGTAAAAAGATGAAATTGCTGGTTATCCAGGGCATAGTTTTTTCCGTATACCATGCTGTCGGAAGTAAAGCTTAGATCAAATTCGCTGTTTGATGTCCCTGCTTGAAATTCTGCATTGGACCAGGAGATGGGACCAATCCCAAGTTTCGGAAAGGAAGCAGTAGCCTGGTATATCTCCTGTGAGGGATTGTATGATCCGTATATCCTGCTCCCTTCAGCAATCTGAATTTTTGGAAGGAAGAAATCCAGAATTGGATTCACATGGTGCAGATCTGCATGAAAGTTTAGCTGGTTGATCGTATCGGTTTCGGGATCTTTATCGGGTAGAAGACCCATATAGAGATCGGCCATACCTTCCAGCGAGGCCGGTAAAGATGTAAGTTTGAATTTACCATCGATGGAGGCATCAAACAACTCAGATTTTATTTCCAGGGAGGAGGTGTCAGAAGTGTTTAGGGCGCTTAGCCTGACATCATATAGTTGTACCTGGGCCTCATTTCGTTCAAAAAGGCTATTCACAAGGCGTACCTCTCCATTAAGTTCATCCAGGGAGCTTCCGCTTATATCTGTTTCTATGAGAAATGAAGCAAAGGTATTGGGATCATCCACTCCGAGGTTCAGGAAATGGGGGCGCGAACGGGCCACATCTGCTGTAAAATTATAAGCGGGCACATCGCCTGAAAAGTCCATGCTTCCCAGGAAGTCCATCCTGATATTGGGGTCGGTAATACTGAAGCCACCGGTAAAGTTGGTGTTTGTAAAAACTCCGTCGAGTGCAATATTGCTATATGCATACTGGGATAGATAGAGGGTGTCGATGTTCCCTTTCAGTTCGGCATTGATGATGCCTTCATGCAGGCTTCCATCTACCAATACGTCCATATAAAGTTGAGAAAGGAGCTCTTCCTGATCCAGGAATTTTCCAAGCTGAAAATTTCCAGTTGAGAGATGCCCCTGAAAATCAATGCCCTCGATGCTGTCCGGTTTGAAGGAGAGGTCCACAAGCATCCGTCCAATATCAGTTTGTATAAAACCCGATGCTACAAAATTATCCGGGTATCCGGTAAACTGGCCCTTGAAATCAAGCTTCCCCATATTAATCCAGGGATAGAGCGATAGATTAGCTGAACCCCGCTGATTTGAAATCAGATCGTATATGCCTAAAACAGAGCTGTTAGATTCTCTAAAGTTGAAATCGAGGAAGGTGTTTTTAAAGTCAGGCAGACCGATCATGGTGAAATCAAATGCCAGGGTGCTCTGCTGGTCATAGCTAAGCTGCATGTTGTCCCCTTTGAGATCATTCAGTTTGCCATGTACAGAGCCATCAAGGGTGAGCTGGTACAACAAGCCCTCTGTTTTTGAAACAAAGACAGTGAGATCTTCCGTGTTTATTTGGGAATGGGTCGATTCAAAAGTGAGGTCCACCTCCCTGGAGAAACCTTTAAATCCCTGCCAGACTTCGAAATTGAATCCCAGAATAGGGACATGCAGTTCGGATTTTTGGGTAAGAATTTCCAGGTCATTGAAATGCATATGTTTTTTGCCAATGGACATCAGGGTAGCCAGGTGATTGAATTCAAAACCACTTTTCTCCACACCCTCAAGCGAGATAATGTTCATGCTCACTGTATCCTGCTCGCTGATAAGATCCAGCACGGAGATCTCAAGTTCATGCATATCAAAATCTACGAAATCGATCTGCGATCGTAATGGGCCATGTCCCGTTTTAGTAAGGGAGAAGCGGCCATTGTTCATTGTAATATCGTGGATATGCAGCTTTGATTTTCGCTCCGGAGGCACATGTGGCTTTTTCAGGCGATCGATTATTAATCCCAGATTGACCCCACCTTCGGGTTCAATGACCAGATTCAACCAGGCATTCTGCAAAGTGATCTTCCTGATTTCAGTAATCCCCTTGTCTGGTCTGATCTGCTTAATACGAATTTTGGTGAGCTCGGAGTAGATCAAAGTGTCTCCATGCAGGTCCTCGATATAAAGATCCCTTATCTGAACCCTTTTAAAGAAAGTATAGTTCACCGACGAAAGTGAAACAGTAGCCTGAAGTTGTTCCGACAATTGCTCGGTCAGCATTTGACTGACCTTTGTCTGAACCTGCCTGTTTTGTAAAAAGAGTAATGAAAGCGAAGGAACTGCCAGAATAAGCAATACCACGATCAATCCTATTTTCGCTAACTTTTTAATTACTTTTGCACTTTCTATTGATTCAAACACTGTAAAAATATAAAAAGTTGTCATGGGCACGCTAATTCTGGGCATTGAATCCTCCTGCGATGATACTTCTGCTGCTGTAATTAGAGATCGGCAACTCCTTTCCAATGTGATTGCAGGGCAGGATGTGCACGAAAAATATGGTGGGGTGGTGCCTGAATTGGCTTCCAGGGCACATCAGCAAAACATTGTGCCGGTAGTAGATCGTGCGCTGAAAGAGGCTGGTATTTCCAGCAGAGATATTGATGCGGTGGCATTTACCCGGGGACCCGGACTTCTGGGTTCTTTGTTGGTGGGAACCTCTTTTACCAAGGGATTTGCAGCAGCACTGGGTATTCCAATGATTGAGGTAAATCATCTCCAGGCACATATTATGGTTCATTTTATTCAGTCCTCAGTATCTATGGGCCATTCGCCTCGTTTCCCATTTTTATGTCTGCTGGTTTCGGGTGGTCATACCCAACTTGTGGTGGTAAGGGATCATCATACCATGGAGATCCTTGGACGAACCATCGATGATGCGGCGGGGGAAGCTTTTGACAAATGCGCCAAACTTCTCGGCTTACCATATCCGGGCGGACCGCATGTGGACCGGCTGGCACAGCAGGGTGATGGCCTCAGGTTTACTTTCAACAAACCCAGATTAGCCGGATTTGATTATTCTTTTAGTGGTTTAAAAACTTCCTTTTTATACTATCTCAGGGACCAGCTTAAAACGGATCCTGAATTCGTGGAGAAGAACAAAGCTGACCTTGCAGCATCACTGCAGCATACCATAATTGATATTCTACTCAACAAGCTCAGGAAGGCTATGGAGCATACCGGAATAGATCAGGTAGCCCTGGCGGGAGGAGTTTCTGCCAACACGGGTTTGCGCTCAGCTATGGAAAGGGAAGCGGAAAAGCGGAATTGGGAATTATTTATCCCCCCCCTCATTTTTACGACAGATAATGCAGCGATGATTGCCATCACAGGTTATTACCGTTACCTTGAGGGATATTTCGCAAGTGATGATATTGCTCCCCTGGCCAGAATGTATTTCTAAGTTAGCGGCCAAATTGTTGGAGAAAATTAAAAACGAAGACACTCCCTTGCCGCAAAAATTACTATATTGTTGGTACTTTTTTGGTAAAGGATGGACAAACTAGAATTTCAGCCTACACAGAAAACCCCTTACGTATTACTGGATCCCTCCGGTAAAGTAAAATTTAAAGGCAGGTCCATCCCCGAAGATGTTTCACTTTTCTACGAGGATATACTTGACTGGATCATTGCTTTTGCCTCCTCTCCACCTGCATTTACAGAGGTTGATATAGAAATGGAATACCTGAACAGTGGTACTTCCAAGTATATGCTCAGGTTGCTAAAAAAACTTAAGGAAGTTGATAACGATGGCTACGACCTTAAAATCAACTGGGTATATGAGGAGGGCGATGATGATATTCTGGAGCGGGGAGAGTATTATGCCTCCATCCTCGATTTGAAAATCAATTTCATTGAGATCGAGTAAAAACTTTTCTTAATCCCTGTTAGTTTGTAAGAGCTTCCCCAGGTAGTTCCAAAATGCCACATGGAAATCATAAGACTCGCTGTTGGCAATGGCCTCCTGGAAATTGATGGTGCTCTTACAGCTGGCCGGATGTTTGATAGATGGATCGAATAGCCCTGGTTTCTCAGGGTGGAACTGGATCCCCAGCACATTGGGATAACGGGAGTGTTGGATCCCTTCAATTATCTTTCCATCCATGGAGGTGGCATTAACTTCCCATCCCAGGCCCAGCTTCTCAATGGCCTGATGGTGTGAACTGAGCACCAGGGGGGCTGTATCACTATTGAAACCAAGTCCACTGCTTAGCCACATATTAGCTTTCAGAGCTACCTTGTGAAAGTGATAGGAGGTGGGATCCTCGCATCCCGTGTTTAGATAATCCATGTAGTTGCGATGCATCTGGTCCCGTGGCAGGGCGAGAATATCTTCTGCCTGCCAGATCCCGTAAAGTTCGGTGGGAATATCCTGTATCATGGTCCCCCCGGTAGCCACATTCATGGTTTGCATGCCGAGGCAGATCCCATTGATCACATAGTCGGGATGCTCCTCCAGATATGCTATCCAACTTGTATTCTGATTACCTCCCAGGAGATGAAAAAGATAGGATAATTCTACATAGTGCCTGAATGGATCGGTGACACTGGTTAATAAGTGAACCTCCTCTCCATATACCACAGGAGGGATATCAGGCCCGCCCATGAAGAGGGCCCCTTGAGAGCATTCAAACAGATCCCTGAACTGATCTGTAGCAGGATTTTCCCTGAAAATGTTAGTAGGTCCCAATTCTCCCTTCACCTCCCTCAGGCTGAAAAGGGAAGATTGGTGCTTGTCAATATAGCTTTCAGCCTCGCTGTAGTCATAACTTTCACCTGGGTGATACACTCCCAGAACATGATAGCCTTCCAGGGGGAACAAATCTTCCTCCATCAGCTTTTGAATAAGCTCCAGGTTGTAGGCGGTTGGATGGAACAAGAGAACAGTGTCCTGCCCTCTGGAAGAGAGGTTGAATGCGAGTAGCAGGATCAGAGCTGTAATACTTAAACGGATTTTCATAGACACTATTCAGGCTATTTTAGGAGGACAGAAAGTTGCTGGATAAAATTGTTCAGGTTATCCCGGGTTTCATCGTCAAGGGTTTTGAAACTCACATTTTCGCTGGTGACTTCCTGCAGAAAATTAGATGCAAGAATAGCCCTGGAGTAATTGTTGTCTATGAGGTATTCCGAGTTTCTGACGGTGATTCCTTCCCTCACTTTTACCACGTATTTTTTGAAATCTATGGTGGAGAAAAGGTCCTCTGTATCAGGATGATCCTCCAGGAATAGCATCTGCTTATTGGCCAGATCAATTTTATTGTTGTATTGCTCTTTCATTAATTTTTCATGCACCAGCCGCTCTTCGGAATTTCCGAAATTTAGAATAATATAATCAATGCCCCAACCCATAAGGATATTGACCATCATGGGGATGCTCTCTGCTCCTGAGGCAGGTAGAAAATAACACTCTTTTTCGAAGCCTGTAAGTGCAACGATGGCTTTCATGAAATAGTAGGTGCCCAGGTCCTTGACAATGACATTATTGAATGATTTGATAATCTCTTGCTGGCTTAGCCTGGCACCCATGGTGGAGTAAATGGGGGAGAGGGTGTCGGCTGTGGCAGATTTGAGGGATCGCGCACTGTAGACCAGTGTTTCACTCTTCATATCGTCTTGGATGGCTCGCTGCACAGCCAGGATTCTGTATAACTTGTTTACATCGATCAGGTGGGGAGAGTGGGTGGTGTATATGATCTGAATCCGTTCCTTGATATCATCAAATACCTTGAGAACATCTTCCTGGGCTCGTGCATGCAGGCTGACTGCCGGTTCATCGATGAGCAAGACCTTATCGTGCTTGCTTTTATCCATGGCGGTAGCCTTCAGTTCCAGGAAGAAGGAGAGAAACCACCTCACCCCGCGGCTCCGCTGCTTGGGGTAGAGCCTTTCCTGCTCATCTTTGATCCAGAACTCTAAAAAGGGTTTTCCGCTTTTTTCCGGATTGGTGTGGTCGTAATGGGATAGTTCAAAGTTGATTTTGATCTTATTTTTCTTTCCCACATTCTGTCTCCAGAAATCCTGGAAATTCAGTGTGAGTTCCCCATTCAGGTTTTCAATTTTTTGTTTCAGGATTCTGCTGGAGGGTTGCTGGAAAAAGGAATACTCCAGCCCTGTGATGGTCAGAAAATTAATGGC
>JAUVIT010000061.1 GCA_030592605.1 Bacteroidota bacterium | reverse complement strand
ATGGTAAATGATTTTGTCTATCTCGATCCGAAGCATAAAAAGAGTGTTATCTGGTATCTTGAGGATTACTTTGCTGTGGCGGGCACTGATCATATGCTAAAGAACTCCCTTCAAAAAACCTGCCGCTAGGGAAGCTTAAAAAAATCTCGTATTTTTGACGAATTGTTACTAATTGAAGTGATATGCTAACAGTTCATAAGATAGGTGGGACTTCCATGTCCAAATTTGAAGATGTGCTTCAAAATATAGTGATAGGCCAGGCGCCGGGAGGCTATTATTACGACCGGATCTTCGTGGTTTCGGCCTACAACAATGTGACCAACTGGTTGCTGGAGCATAAAAAGACTGCGGAGCCTGGGGTGTACGATCTTTTTGTGAAGAATAGTGATTACCGGAAGGCCCTTGATGTGCTGTTGGGAAAGCTGCTTGCCATTAATAAGGAAATGGCAGGGATCGGTCTGGACCTGGAGGAAGCTGAGACCTTTATCCGTGACCGGGTGGACCAGTGCCGGAACTACCTGGTGAGCCTGGAAGAGGTAATTGCTTCCGGCTATGTGAACAAACCAAATATCCTGCTGGCTGCCAGGGAGATTCTGGCATCCATCGGGGAGGCACATTCAGCATTCAATTCGGTCAATATATTGAAAAACAATAAGATAGAATCAGTTTTTGTTGACCTGTGTGGTTTTCATGATGCGGAGTACCTTAGCATTGATGAACGAATTAAACAGTCATTTGCAAAAATTGATTTCTCCAGACAGGTCCCTATTGCCACAGGATATACCAAAGGAACGGAAGGAATTATGAGGGAGTTTGACCGAGGTTACTCCGAAGTTACCTTCAGTAAGATAGCTGTGGCTGTGAAGGCAGAGGAGGCCGTAATTCACAAGGAGTATCACCTTTCAAGTGCCGACCCTGCCATTGTGGGAGTGGAGAATTCAAAGCCTGTGGGAGCCACAAATTTTAATGTGGCCGATCAACTTGCCGATATAGGCATGGAGGCCATTCATCCAAAGGCATCCAAACCCCTGGAAGTGGCAGGGATCAATATCCGGATCAAGAATACCTTTGAACCCGCGCATCCAGGTACGCTAATTTCCAATGAATATGTGGGAGAGGAGTCGAGGGTAGAAATCATCTCTGGTACCGACAGGGTGATGGCCATTGAGGTACACGATCCCTTTATGGTGGGACAGGCGGGTTATGATATGAACCTGATGAAGGTGATCCACCGGCATCAACTCTCCTATATCCTAAAGGCCACCAATGCCAATAGCATTACAATGGTGTTCTGGGAAAAGGATATTTCTGATGCCCTGCTGACCGAATTGAAAGGGCTCTACCAAAAAATAACTGTTAAAAAGGCAGCCATGGTTTGTGCCATGGGTACCAACATCACCTATCCGGGCTCCCTGGCCAAGGCGGCTACTGCACTTTTTGAGGGAGGTGTGAATGTGGAGGCGGTCTCCCAGTCTCTTATGCAGGTAAATATGCAGTTTGTTATTGGCAGGAAGGACTACCAAAATGCTATCAGGGTACTGAACCAGGCACTCTGTGTGGAGGGCTAAAGGGATCCTATTCTCCTTTCTTTAAAATACAAAGTCGTGTGCTATTAAACCATTGGATTTTTTCGCAGTCAAATGGTTTGCTAAACTAAGCTTATTTATATGTGTAAGACAACTCTTCCAGGTGTTGCCCTTGTAATGATATCTCTGTTTATCTCAGTTACCATATTGGGACAGGAGCCGGAGAATGTCCAGGTGCCGGAAGCCGATACTTCGGTTCAGCGAGTGAATGGCCTTCGAATTTTTATTGACTGTGCCCGCTGTGATATGAATTATATCCGTGAGGAGGTGCCATATGTGAATTACGTAAGAGACGTGAAGGAGGCCCAGTTATATATTCTGGAGACCAGGGAACGAACAGGAAGTGGAGGAAACAAGTATACCTATGCATTTGTGGGCCAGAAGGAGTTCGACGGCTTGAGCGATACGCTTGTATATTTAAGCAGACCCGATGATACAAGGGATTACCAAAGGATATGGAGAACGCAGATGCTGAAGATGGGAATGATGCCATTCGTGGCAAAAACTCCGCTATATAGTGAGGTGTTGATCAATCCCACCGAGGCAATGGAAACACAGGAGGTTGAAGATAATTGGAACAACTGGGTTTTTGAGCTGGAATTTGAGCCCGATTTTGAAGGCGAGGAGTCTTTCAAGGAGTTGGAGCTTCAAAATTCGGTCTCCGCCAGCAAGATCACCCATGACTGGAAACTTGAAGTGGATTTTGATTATCGCTATACCAGGACCAAATATACCTACGACGATACCTTATACACCAACGATAAAAGCTACCAGGGACTTGAACTGCTGGTGGTGAAAAGTCTTGGGGAACACTGGTCAGCTGGTTTGAGATCAGAACTACTATCTTCAAGCTATACCAACATCGATCTGGCCTTAGACATAATGCCATCTGTGGAGTATAATATTTTTCCCTATTCTAAGTCCACCCACCGGCAACTGAGGTTCTTATATGGCATTGGAAGCTCTTACAGGATCTACAATGATACCACCATTTACGATCAAACGGAGGAGCTTTTATGGCAGCAGCAGCTGGAAATTGCCTACCAGGTTCAGGAGAAATGGGGATCGATCAATGTATCGCTTCAGGGATCCAATTTTTTCCATGACTTCTCAAAGAACAGGGTGGAGTTTGGTGGTTTTGTCAGCATCCGGATCCTTAAGGGATTGTCCCTGCGGGTTAGGGGTAGTGTGGGCCGTATCAACGACCAGTTGTCGCTGGTCAGGGGTGAGGCAAGCGAAGCAGAAATCCTGCTCCAGCTGCAGGAGCTCCAGACCTCTTATAATCTGGAGGGCGGTCTCGGACTTACCTATACCTTCGGGTCCATTTACAACAACATTGTGAATCCGCGATTTGGGAATGGGAGAAGGTATTATTAGCGGCCCCGTGGGACTGGCAGCCACTTATTTTCCATCCGGACTGATGTCTCCGACGCCACTAACATCGGTAGTCACCGTAGGATTACCTCTGTACCTTATATTTCCTACACCGGATATCACTATATCCAGATTGTCGATTACATGAACCTCGCAATTGCCTGCACCGGAGATCTGTATGTTGCAATCATCCATCACCATATCAAAGGCATCCACATTTCCGGTGCCGGTAATGTAAATGTCAAGAACATCCTGCTTTGCTCCAGATAGCTCAAAATCTGCCGCTCCGGTAATCCCTGCGAAATAGACGGAAGGGATGGTGATTTCTGTGCGTATCTCTTCATTTGTATTTACGGTATAGTCTGGTTTGAATCCGATCTGCAGAATACCGTCACTAACCTTGTATGTTAGAACATCAAGTACCTCAGATTGTGCATAAAATTCTACGGATTGTGGTTCCCCAATCTGAATTTTCACATTGCAGGTTCCGGTCACATTTACTCCTTCGAAAGCTGGAAGTTTAACCTCCATTGATTTAACATCACCGGTTCCGTTGATGGTCTGATTTCCAATACTGTCGCATCCCGCAAGAACAACCCCCGCCAATAGGGCGAAAACCATATTTTTGAGATTCTTCATTTGTCGTTTTCTTTTAGAGACAAGCCAAAGTTTAAAAAGTTGCAGCCTGCATACAGGAAGCCATGATTTCTTTTTATCTTCACCAGTTCTAAAAACCAAGTTTATGATACGACACTTCACTTCAGCATATTTCTTCTTTCTGGTTTCGCTGGTAGCCTTGATGGGATGTAAAGGAGCGCCTGATACAGGGGAGAAGCAGGAGGAGAAAGTGAAGGAGGCCTGGCATATAACCGATGAACCTGTACAGGTGCAGATTGGTCCGGCTGAGGAGGAGGCCTTTCGACAGGCGGCTCATGATGGACAGCTGGAGCAAGTGAAGGCACTCTTTAAAAGCGGAGTGGCCTGCGATGCCATTGATCCGGATGGACATACAGCCTTAATGTTTGCAGCTTTTAACGGGCATTCAGAGATAGTTATCTACCTGCTGGATGCTGGAGCCGAAATAGATAAGCGCGACTCCTTGGATCGTACCGCACTTCTTTACGGATCCACCGGGCCATTTCCCGAGACTGTGGAGATCCTGCTGGATCGCGGAGCGGATCCCAACAAGGTGGATTCCGATGAGCATTTTTCACCCCTGATGCATGCTGCTGCAGAGGGTCACCTGGAGGTGGTAAAGGTATTGATCGCCCACGGGGCCGACAGATCACTTAAGGATGTGGATGGCGATGATGCGGCCTCTTTTGCTGCACAGTCGGCACATATGCAGGTTGTAGAATACCTGAAACAGACACAGTGATTAAACGTTTTTCACTTTTACCAGTCAAAGGGTGAACTGACCTGAAATTAATTTTCGAAACACATCGAATGAATAAGGATGTACGAACGGCTCTAACAGTTGCCATCTTATTCTTTTGTATAATCCAGGTGCCGCTGAAAGCGCAGCACGACACTGATTCTACTCAGCGTTTTGGCGAGCTGGTGTATTGGGCCTATGGACAGGACCAGGAGCTGGTTAATGGGCTTCAGTACTACAACAGGCATCCACGCAGCCTGAGACATCCCTACCTGCTTGAGGGATGGGTGCACCAGGGTTCGGTAAGCATCCGCGGAAAGCTTTATAGCAACATTTGGATTAAATATGATATTCATGCCCAGCAGGTAGAGGTTGAGTACCGGACCATGGGTGGGGCAGATAACCAGGTGATTTTGGTAAGTGACCGGGTGGATGATTTTACCATAGGAAATTATTTTTTCAAAAAACTGAAACTGGAAGAGGAGTTGGATGAAGAACTGGATGAAAAACAGTTTTACCAGATTTTAGGTAAGGAAAGATTGATCTGGTATATCCGCTGGGAGAAAAAACTGGTTCCTTTAGTTGGCGATCCCACGTTCATTGAGGAGTTTACCTCTCCTAAAAGAAATTACCTCCTGGAACTGGATGGCTCCATCCATCCTTTTAGCAACAAGAAAAGCTTTGTTAAATTATTCCCTGAAAGCATACAAAAGGATATTAAACGGCTGATAAAGAGTAATCAGATTCAGATCAGGACCGCCTCTACGGAGCAACTGGAGCTTTTCATTATGGCAGCAAGCAACATTTTGGAGGGAGCAGATTGATGAAACGACTCCTCCAAATATGCCTGCTTGTTCTTAGCTTGATTCCCTTTTCCCTGTATGGACAGGATTTTGACCTAGTATTCACGGGAAGTTTTCAGGATGTTCCCTTCGAGGAGTTTGTCAGGGATGTGGAGCAGCAAAAAGGAATCACCTTCTATTACCTTGAGAGTTGGATCAGGGGACTTAGGGTCACAGCTTCGGGCGATGAAGTCTCACTTCGGAAGACACTGGACCTTACACTTCTTCCTGCAGGGATTTACTACCATATGGAAGGGACAGGGGAGATCTACATGAGCATGCAGCGGCCTTTGCTTGGCAAGCTCCCCGACTATTCAGGAAGCAGGGAGATGGTAAGTGTTTCCGATGAGGAGGGAACAGATGGTCTTACATCCACGGAGCAGAAATATATTGATGGCAGAAAGGCAGGAATGCTGGAGACTCTTCATGTTGGAACCAGGGCTGAAGGAGAGGGAACAAATGTGGCGGTACTGCATGGAAAGATCACAGATGTGGAAACTGGCGATCCCATGATTGGAGCCACTGTTTATTTTGAAGATCTGGCAAAAGGTACAGCGACCGATGTTGATGGCCGCTTTACCATTGTGGTCAGGCCTGGCAGATATACCATCGAGTTTAAATGTATGGGAATGGAGGATCGGCATAACTACCTGGAGGTGCTTTCTGGCGGCGATCTTGATATTACCATGCAGAGAAGTGTTATAGCACTTACAGAGGTAGTGGTGCAGGCCAATCGCTACCATAATGTGAGGGGAACCCAAATGGGATTTGATCGTCTCAACTACAAAGTTTTGAATGAGGTTCCGGTGGTGATGGGCGAGAAGGATGTGCTGAAGGTTATTCAGATGCTACCGGGTGTGCAAACGGTTGGAGAAGGAGCTGCCGGTTTCAATGTAAGGGGCAGTGCTGCCGACCAGAATATGATATTTATAAATAAGGTGCCGGTATATAACAGCTCCCACCTTTTTGGATTCTTCACCTCTTTCAGTCCCGATATTGTGAAGGATTTCACCCTCTATAAAAGCAACGTGCCCGCTGCTTATGGGGGGCGCCTTGCATCCGTTTTTGATATTACTGCCCGCCAGGGCAACCTGAACAAGTACACGGCTCATGGAGGGATCAGTCCGGTTACGGCCCGCCTGTCTGTGGAGGGACCCATTCAAAAGGGGAAAAGCTCATTTATCCTGGCCGGACGCTCCACTTATTCCGACTGGATTCTTACCAAGCTGGAGGATCCCCAACTCAGGGAAAGCAAGGCTAATTTCAACGATTTGTCAGGTATGCTTACCTGGGAGCCGGGAGAGAAAACACTGATCAAGGCTTTTGGATACTACAGTCACGATTATTTCAAGCTGGGTACTACCAACCAGTATGCATATAACAATGCAGGAGGATCACTCAATATAAGGAGAAGGCTGGGCTCAAGGCTTTCAGGTGACCTGGCACTTGTATATGGCACTTATGATTTTACCACCACCAACGAACAAGTGGCATCCGAAGCCTGGACTCAATCATACAGGATCGACCATTATGAAACCAAACTGGATATGTCCTGGCTTTCGCTGGGAAAGCATAAACTGACTTTTGGAGGGGGTGCCATCCTCTACAATCTTGACAGGGGAAATGTACTACCCTATGGCGATATATCCATGCGCGTACCTGTGGAACTGGGATTGGATAATGGGATTGAAACGGCTGTTTACCTGGCCGATGAGATCTCACTTACGCCTCGGTTGACCTTCTATGGCGGACTACGCTTTGCAACTTATTTTTCACTGGGCCCTGACCAGGTTCAGGTGTATGGAGAAGGATTGCCAATTCAGCCGGGAAGTGTAGTGGAGGTGATTGATGCAGAGCCTTACGAGGTAATAAAGACTTATACGGGGCTGGAGCCCCGCCTTGCCATGAACTTCATGATTGGGGCCAATAATTCCCTTAAGCTCTCCTACAACCGGGTCAACCAGTTTTTATTTATGTTAAGCAATACCGTTGCCATATCGCCCACTGACCAGTGGAAGCTGGTCGATTCAAATATAGTACCTCCCTATGTTGATCAGGTCTCCATGGGATTCTACCAGGACTTCCCCAGGGGCGGATTAAACACTTCCCTGGAGGTCTATTATAAGAAGATCAATAATGTGGTGGATTTCCGTGATGGTGCCAGTTTTATCTCGACTCCCTATGTGGAGCAGGTCACCCTGCAGGGGGATCAGGAAGCTTATGGATTCGAGGCCCTGTTTAAGAAAAATGCCGGCAAGCTGAGTGGCTGGATCGCCTACTCTTACGCTCGCTCTCTTATGCAGGTAGATTCTCAGTTTTCAAGTGAGCGGATCAATCAGGGGGAGCCTTATCCTTCCAACTTCGACCGTCCCCATAATCTGAGCATTGTAAGCAATATTAAGCTGAACCGCAGGCTTAGCTTCTCTGCCAATATGGTATATACTACTGGCAGACCGGTGACCTATCCCGTATCCATCTATTACATGGACGGTATACAATTTGTCGATTATTCAGACCGGAACAGCTACCGGATTCCTGACTATTTCCGGCTGGACCTTTCTGTTAACCTGGAGGGAAATCTGAAAGAGAGAAAGCTCTTCCACTCATACTGGATGCTTAATTTCTACAACCTGACAGGAAGGCAAAATGCCTATTCAGTCTATTTCCAGAACGATGACGGCGCCATCAACGGGTACAAGCTCT
>JAUVIT010000239.1 GCA_030592605.1 Bacteroidota bacterium | reverse complement strand
TATCAATGGCCTGGCGAAGGTAGGGCAGGCCTCCGAAATACACATTTTCATCCCCCGGTAGCTCTTGTAAAACTCCATGAATTCCCGCAAAAACTGCATCTTCATTTGCCCCATCATCAAGAGAGACAACCAGAGCTGTGGCCTTGAAATCGTCCGAGACCATCACCTTGTAAACCAATTCATTACCTTCGATTATTTGTCGAAGTTCTTCGCGTTGGGCCTCATTTCGGGGAATGCGAAGGACTGTTGGTTCTACGTACATGACCCCCTCTTCGCCGTAGATGTGATTAGAGCCAAACAGGGAGGAGGTACGCTTAACTCCAGCCATACGGTCAATCGCTTTCTCCACTGCCTTCACACGCTTCAAAGTGGCTTCATTCAGGATATCATCAGCCTCGAAAATCATCATGATGATGTCCTGGTTACCGAATACTTCCTCAATCCTGTCTGTATTTACCATGGAGGTCATGGTTTTTGGAAAATAGTTTTTCAGATCGGGATCAATTTCAAGTTTCAGCAATGCCATGGAAATCCCCACGGTAAACAATAAGGAAGCTGCGATAATCCACCAGCGATATTTGATTATTTTGGAATTCATATTATCTGCTTAAAATGTAAGTGTCATTGCAATAAATCCTGAATTGAGCACTGGCCCTACCAAATCGTAAAGGGAATTTTTACCACCCCAGAGCCCGGAAAATCCAGCCTTCACCCGAAGGCCATCAGCAGGCAATATCGAGATGCTTGGCTGAACAATCCATTCCTCAGTGCTTATGTTGTAAATAACCGGCAGTGAGACCTCCATCATGTTGTGAAAAAAATCTCCTCTCAGTACAAGGAATGTTGAATGATAATACTCCTCCAGCTGGTAATTGTAGAGCCTGTTGAAAGCCGCAATCTGTTCCCTTACCGCGGCATCTACCACATCAGAAGTAAGGTTTATGCCACTTTCTATCATTGGCAGGAATTGCTCCTGCTCCGCCGATAGTTCAGATGCTGCCTGAGCCGGGATGAAATCCATGATGTATTTCCCATAGTAACCGGCAATCACAGTTAGCCAGGAGGCACTTTTTTCAATTTCGGCAGTATAGGAGAGTTCGGGGAATGGCAGGTATTCCACACCTTCATGGTAAGCCTTAGCCTGGAACCAGGCGCCTTCAGCAGTGAAGATCCATGAACCTATGGGAATGGAAAAATCCAGTCCAGCCATCATGATCCTGTAGGCTTTTTCGTATATATTTAGTGCTATGGGCTCCATGCTGAGGCTGTCCATAATAAAGGAGTCAAATGCAATACCCGGCCAGTTGTGGTATCCATCGAACCAGTACAAAGCGGCATCCAATGCCGGAGCGCGTAGATCCACCTGGATGCCATAACTTCCTTCATTCAAAGTTACATCCGGATAATCAGGGTCCAGGAATTGGACATATTCGGGCATGGGAATAGGATCTATCAGTAGCTTCCCGGGTTGGTAGAGTGGATTCCAGGTACCGGTAAGCTTAAGGAACGACCCCAGGTTTATACTGGTCTGAAGAGCCCAGATCCCCAGGTTCATGTCGTCCATCTCAGGGGATCTTGTGGTGGGGTCGATGGGGGTGAGTTTATTAACAGGATTGAAAAGTGTGCCTTTGCCCCAGGGATCGATTAATTTTCCAAATTTAAATCCCACTGGTCCGGTTTGAAGATCCACATAGGCCTCTCTGATCACAACTTCTGAAACAGCTTGTTGCCATTCAGTCCCATATCTGAATCGGATATCAGCCACGGCGCTGACCTTCGATCCGGCCTTGGCTTTCAACAGCAGGCCTGCCTGGCCATATGCACTCTGTAAATAAGCTTCCTCTTTTTCAGGTGTGTTGCCAATGTATACTGCCGAACGGATAAATCCTCCAATGGAGAGATACTCCTGTCCTGGTTTTTCCGAACCCGCAGAAAGGGAAGATTCAAAAAGGCCCTGCCCGGCAAGAGATGTTGCCAGGGTCAGCAGCAGGATCGATAGCCTGGTTTTGATCATATGCTAAAACTAATATGACTCTTTCCCTTAATCGTCCGGATTGAGCGGACCGGACCCATGGATGCAGCTAAATGAGTGCAAGCCGACAAGTCTGAACCATTTGAATGATTATTTGCTATTTTTAGGCCATGATGGAATTGATGGCATCTCAGCGTAAATATTTTCTGGCTGGACATACCAAGCCAATCTCAGAGAGAAAAAAGAACCTCCGCAAACTGCACGATCTGTTGCTGAATAATGAATCACTGCTGACTGAGGCGATTTACAAGGATTTCAAGAAACCTGCTTTAGTCACTGTGGAGAATGAGCTCAGCCTTCCTTATGGGGAGATAAATAGTGCAATCAGGAATCTGAGAAGATGGTCCCGCTCCAGGTGGCGGCTCACAAATCTCGCCAATTTTCCCGCACGCACCAGGACCAATCCGGTACCATATGGCGTAACCCTGGTGATCGGTCCCTGGAATTACCCCTTTATGTTGTCTCTCATTCCCATGATCTCAGCACTGGCTGCCGGAAATACGGTGATACTTAAACCCAGTGAGCTTACTTCACATTCTTCGGCAGTCATGGCCGAGTTAATTAATTCCAATTTCCCTGAAGAGCTGATTCATGTGGTTGAAGGAGGGGTAGAAGAGACCACGGAGTTGCTCAAACTGAAATTTGACAAGATCTTCTTTACAGGGAGTACCCATGTGGGACGAATCGTTATGCGGGCAGCAGCCGAACAGCTTACTCCGGTAACTCTGGAACTGGGGGGGAAGAATCCTGTGATTGTGATGCCAGACTGTAACCTCAAGCGCACTGCCCAAAGGATCGCCTGGGGCAAGCTCCATAACAACGGTCAGGCCTGTGTCTCTCCTGACCACCTCTATGTACATGAATCTATAAAGGAGCAGCTTATCCAGGAGATCGGCTTACAAATGGACCGGATTACTGGCTCAGATCCAAAAGGAAGCCCTCTGCTGCCACGCATGGTGAATGAAAGGAACTTTGACCGGGTCATTGGCTTGATCGATCCTGAGAAGGTAGTGGTAGGAGGATCGAGTGATCGTTCCGAGTGTTATATTGAACCGACCATCATGGATAGGGTAAGTCCAGACGACCCGGTGATGCAGGAGGAAATTTTTGGCCCGCTGCTCCCGGTTCTTTCCTATAACAATCTGGAGGAGCTTGTGGAATCACTTAAGCTTCAAGAGGCTCCTCTGGTGCTCTACATATTCACCAGGAAGCGTCGCCTTGCAGAGAGGATTATGAAGGAAGTCGCATCGGGTGGAGGCATGATCAACGAGGTAGTGATGCATTTTATCAATATGAACGCACCTTTTGGTGGTGTTGGTGCATCAGGAATGGGAAGCTATCACGGAAGAGCAGGTTTTAAGGATTTTAGCCATCACAAGACCATAATGATCAAACCCATGTGGTTTGAGCTCTTTCTGAAGCACCCTCCACACCGTAAGATTTATCTTCGCATATACAGATCTGTGTTGGGGAAATCTTTCAGGAATTTTTTTCGTTAAGGGCAGCCAGGTACTCACTTGGTGTCTGACCCGTTTTCTCTTTGAAAATGGTATTGAAGCTGGATTTGGAGTTGAAGCCAGAATCATAAGCAATGGCCAGAATGGTTAATTTTCTGTACTCATCGCTTTTCATCCGCTCCTTCACTTCTTTGATCCTGTATTCGTTCACCAGGTTGTAAAAGTTCATGCCCATATGCTCGTTGATCACTTCCGAAAGTGTATGACGGGATATACTTAACTGACGGGAAAGATCGTAGATGGTCAGCTCCCTGTCCAGGTAGGGTTTTTTGACCACCATGTATTTCCTGATCTTATTCACCAGATCGGCTACATCTTCATTCTTCAGCCCGGAGCGCTGGTATTTCTTTGCACCTGGTTCCAGATCCAGTTGCAGTTGTACTGAATTCTCAATATGCTCATACCTGACCACCTCCTCAAAAATACTGGGCTGGTTGAATCCGAATACTCCGAACAGAAAGGTAAGAATGGTCAGGCTGATAAAGGAAATCTCATAGGGATCAAAAGGCATAAATCCCACAAGGATATCAATTCCTCCAAAAATAAACATTACCACATATCCGGTATAAAAGGTGATGGAAAGTCCCAGCAGCCAACGAAGAGTGATTTTTTCGGAGGAGTAACTGACCAGCTCCTTCAATTTTCGCTGGTGCCTGTGGATCACCACGAAAGTAGCCAGTGAATAGGCAGTAATGGAGATAAAAAAGGTGATCGCAAAGACTATCCTGAAGGAGACAAAGCGGTCCACCACAAGGAATCCGTCGGTACCATG
>JAUVIT010000215.1 GCA_030592605.1 Bacteroidota bacterium | reverse complement strand
CGGGCTCCTCAGAAGCTCCCTGGTTCCCCATCTGTGTTATAACCTTGTATCTGGCTGCAGCTTCGGTGAGGGCCCTTGCTTCTCCTATGCTGTGGGTAAGGGGTTTCTGAACGTACACATGCTTGCCAAGCTGCATTGCGGCCATGGCGACTACTGCATGGGTATGGTCGGGAGTGGATACAGTAACGGCATCTATGTGCTTATGTTCTTTGTCTAGCATCTCCCTGAAATCCTTATAATATTTTGCTTCCGGGAAGTTTTCTCTGGATTTAGCGGCCATCTTCTCATCCACATCACAAAGAAGGACGATTTTTGCATGCTTGCTTTGTGCACAGGAAGTAAGGTCCGAAGTTCCTTTCCCTCCAGCGCCGATTCCGGCAATGTAAACTGTATCGCTGGGAGCAACATAACCTGCGCCTCCCAGGACATATCTGGGGACAATGGTAAAGGCAGTGGCAGCGCCGGCACTTTTAATAAACCTTCTTCTGTCCATTTGCAGTTTGGTTTTTTTTGTTTTCATGAGAGGTGCAGCTTTTTAGTTGATTGTTAGGGTATACAATTTTGTGAAAGCAATTCAGAAGGCTTTTAAAACCGGTATGCAGCCTTTCTTAATGTGGACGCATCCTTTATGGGATTTGGGGGATTTAAGCTTTCCGCCAGGAATTTGTAGATTTTGACCCGTATCTCGTTGGCTTGTTTTGTATCCATCCGGTCGAAGGAATGTCCCCCGGGTACATCCTGGTAGATCTTATACTCGAATTTTTTATTTTCGGCTTTCAGCGCCTTAATCAGGTGCTCCACTTCGAGAACATTGACATCCGCATCGTTGGTATTGGTATGAATAAGCAGGGGCACATCCTTCATTTTATGGGCATTCCAGGCCGGTGAACGGCGACGGTACTCATCTACATTTTCATAGGCGGTTTGCCCAATATGATAATCTGCTGAGTATAGGTCCCGGTAACCCTGGGTCTTGTATCCCATGCGCGCTATCAGGTCGCTCACAGGAACACCAGCAAAGGCCACCTGGTAATCGTCCGGGTGATCGAAGATATTCATCAGGGAGATTAGCCCTCCATGGCTCCACCCCATGATGCCCACTCGTTTTCCATCTACAATATCAAAATTTTCAATCATGTAGTCGCGGCTGGCCTTTACGTCCTCTACTTCAAGCCCACCGTAATCTATTTTTTCGAAATGAATCTTTCCATAACCTGTGCTACCCCGAAATTCGGCTGCCACAATAATATAACCCTGAGCTACCAGTTCACGGACGATGTGAGTGTAATAGGTGGAGAAATCGGAGTGCACTCCTCCATGGGGCAACACGATCAATGGGTACTTTTTCGTGGGGTCCACATTTTTTGGAATGATGGTGTAGGACCAGAACTTCACAGGATTACCTGCACCCTGTGCATCAGGATTATCCTCCTTCCACTTGGGTGGGCCATAGATGTAAACTTTGTCCACCCAGGCCACATCCTCCAGTTTCTGCATCCACAACACATCATCAATCTTCTTGCTTAGCACATCAAAGGTGTGCTCCATTTGGCTGATTTGCCGGTTAAGCGCTTCTATCTGTTCCTGAAGATCTTCGCTCGACTGCGAATGAAGATTTGAGGAAAAAATAACTATGGCAAGCAGTATCATCCAGGGCAGCATTATCCTTTTCATAGGGCAAAGTTGTTTTTTAGCAAGGTAATCTTTATAGAAACAAAATGAAAAATAGGGAAGCTTAAACTGAACAGGATAATTCCTATATTGAAAGGCTATTACACCCAAAAACTAATCCTTCCTAATAATGACCAAACAAGCAGATACTGCTCTAAAAATTGGATTCGATAATGAAGCTTACATCAAGGAACAAACTACTTCTATCCTTGAGCGCGTGGATCACTTTAATGAAAAATTATATCTGGAGTTTGGGGGGAAGATCATGTACGACTACCACGCCTCAAGGGTTCTTCCTGGTTTCGATCCGAATGTAAAAATGAGGCTCCTCCAGGAGCTGCGGGATAAAATCGATATTATTCTTTGTGTGCATGCCGGGGCCATAGAAAAGAAGAAAATAAGGGCAGACTTCGGTATAAGCTATGATTCAGATACTTTGAGGACCATTGATGAATTCAAGGAATGGGGACTGGAAATCACGGCTGTGGTCATCACCCGCTATCAGGAGCAGCCACAAGCCACCTCATTTAAAAATAAGCTGGAGAGAAATGGAATCAAGGTCTACACGCATGGATATACCAAGGGTTACCCCATGGATGTGGACCTGATAGTAAGTGACCAGGGATATGGTGCCAATCCCTATATAGAGACAAAAAATTCTATCGTGGTGGTGACTGCTCCCGGGCCGGGAAGTGGAAAACTTGCTACCTGCCTGAATAATATGTATCATGACTATAAACGAGGGGTAAAGGCCGGCTATGCCAAATTCGAAACCTTTCCCATCTGGAACCTGCCACTCTCACACAAGGTGAATATTGCCTATGAAGCAGCCACGGTGGATCTGAAGGACATTGTTCAGATCGATCACCATCACCTGGAAGCTTATAACGAAAAAACAGTCAACTATAACAGGGACATTGAAGCCTTTCCCCTGCTTAGAAGAATACTTGAGAAAATTACAGGGGAGGAGTCCATTTACAAAAGTCCCACCGATATGGGAGTTAACAGGGCCAGCGCTGGCATTGTGGATGATGCAATCATCGCTGAGGCTTCTCATCAGGAGATCATCCGCAGGTATTTTCGCTGTGCTGTGGAATATGCCATGGGACTTGTGAACAGGGATGATCTTGATCGGGCCGAATTGATTATGGAAAAGGTCAATGCCAGAATAGAGGACAGAAAAGTGGTACAGCCTTCCAGACAGGCTGCTATGAATGCCAGAGAATCAGGTAAAGGAAGCAATGGAATGTTCGCCGGGGCGGCCATCGAGCTGGCAGATGGCACCCTGATTACCGGCAAGAACTCCCCCCTGATGCATTCAGCCTCGAGCCTTATCCTGAATGCGGCCAAGCATCTGGCCGGACTTCCGGATCACATGCACCTTCTTCCTGCAAACATGATTGAAAAAGTTACCTTCCTCAAGAAGGAAATTCTTACCGGAAGAATGATCAGCCTTGACCTGGAAGAGACCCTCATTATGCTTGGGATCTCAGCCATCTCAAATCCCGCAGCGCAGCTGGCCATTGAAAAACTGGCAGATTTGCGGAACTGTGAGGTCCACCTGACGCATATTCCCACCCCGGGTGATGAAGCGGGACTCAGAAAACTTCATGTGAACCTTACCTGTGATCCTGAATTTTCTTCAAATAACCTGTTTATGGGAAACTAAATAGATTCTTACCTTAGGGGGAAGTAGAAAGAATTGATGTTTTTAGAAAAAGATGCAGCAATTTCGATGCTTTGTAACATCTGTTACAGGTTTGGGACTGTAAATTTCCTTAATATTCAGAGCAAGAACTTAAAACTAAGCAATGGAACAAATCGCTACTCTGAAATCCCATCGAATGTTGTTTTTCAATACACTGGCTTTTACTGTGTGTTTTGCAGTATGGATGTTGAATGGTGTTTTAGTTACTTTTTTGGTGAGCAACCAGGTTTTTGACTGGGGGCCCGTGAGAATTGGATGGTTAATGGGTATTCCGGTATTAACTGGTGCGATTTTTCGTTTGCCCGCAGGAATTCTTACTGACAAATATGGCGGGAAATGGGTTTTCGGGATTCTACTCTTGATATGCTCAATTCCACTCTTTTTATTGTCCACGGCAAATTCATATTTCTCTTTTGCATTATACAGTTTCGGATTTGGCTTAACCGGAGTAAGTTTTGCCATTGGCATCGCCTACACATCGGTCTGGTACCCGAGAAACAGGCAGGGAACAGCTCTGGGTATATTTGGTGCAGGGAATGCAGGAGCTGCAATAACTACGCTTTTTGCGCCTACCATTTTAAACTGGTTAACCGACAACGGAACAAATATCGAAGGTTGGCGGAAGCTGCCGGTCATCTATGGAGTCGCTCTGATCGTTATGGGAATCATCTTTCTACTATTCACTGAAAACAAGAAACCGGTATCGAACAATAAGAATTTGAAACAAATCTTAAGTCCTCTGAAAAATGTACGTGTATGGCGATTTGGTTTGTATTATTTCCTTGTATTCGGATGTTTTGTGGCTTTCTCGCAGTGGCTGGTTCCCTATTTTGTAAATGTATATTATCTGCCACTGGTTACCGCCGGTATATTCGCTGCCCTTTTTAGTCTGCCGTCCGGGATGATTCGCGCTGCTGGTGGATTTTTGTCAGATAAATTTGGTGCCAGAAAGATCATGTACTGGGTGCTGGGATCTTCAGTAGCAATCTGTGCGATGCTGTTTATCCCTAAAATGGAAATTACTTCACCCGGCCAGGGGATTATGGCCAGACAGGACGGACTGGTAACTTCTGTATCGGAGGATATGATCAAAGTAGGGGAGAATGAATATCCGGTTAAGGTGAAAAATGAGGATAAGGAAATCACAGATTCAAAGCTTGTGGTTTTTCCAACTAAAGATGTGTGGCAGGAGCCGGTTGTAGAAGTGGGTG
>JAUVIT010000065.1 GCA_030592605.1 Bacteroidota bacterium | reverse complement strand
TCTGCACATCCTGCCATCAAGGTTTGTTAAGATACGGTACTACGGTATCTATAGTACACGCTTTAGAACCACCATCCTGAATGACAAGCAGAAGATGGTCATAAAGCCCGAGGAAACCTCCATTGAGCGTATCGCTCGTCTGACTGGTATTGATGTTCGACTTTGTCCCTGTTGTAAAATTGGTCAATTGGTCCCGATTGCTACGGTGCCGCGAATTCGTCCGCCACCGGTTCAGGTTCATCTGGTAACATTTTAATGATCGAGTAATAACACACCTGCACAGGCGGGTTGAGATTGGATTGCCTGAAATGAAGAAAAATGTATGTTATACTGAACCATGTTGGCAGGAAATGGAAAACTATCAGAATTAAAGCCAAATGCAATGATCATCATCCATTACAATACCAGGTCATTGAAGAAATCGTTCAGAAAATACCCCTGATAAAAATTATGCAATCCCCATAGAAACATCAATCCGGGATATAGTTCAACCGGGGCTTCATTACTGGGCGCTTCGCACCGTATGAAGCCCTAGTTATTAGAGGGCGTTTATCATTTTTTTTGTTGTTATTATTCCAAGTCTTTAGGTTACTGCCTGCAATTGGAAACGATATTGAAAACCAAGATTAATACTCCGGCATTTCATAATCCCAAGGTTCAAGGTCATTTGTAAATTGAGCTGCAGGAGTAAAATCTTTCGTAAGCTTCAATGTGTCACCACCTTTTACTTCAATATATTTCTCGGTGTATTTATACAGCTCTCTTGCATAAACAACAAGATAGTACTCTCCTGCAGGTATATCATTGAACACAACTTCTCCCTTCTCATCAGACCTAAGCGCATACTTCGATCCAGTAGGTTTTCCCTCAATCCATGCAACATCAATTCGTGCATCCCTGATTCCCCAACATTGAGCATCTTTATCATACAATCTCGCCTCAGCACCTTCAGCTGGAGCTGGTATGAAATATGTCAGTTGGTCAGGTACGACGACAGCTTCTGGATAGGTCACAGTCAATTTCAAATGCCCGTTTGGATCAGGGTCTTTTTCACAGCCTGAGAGTATGATGATGGTAGTGAGGAGCAACGATATGAAATATCTATATGCCATAGAATATTAGGTAAAATGTATCTTCTTCTTAGTTAAGATCTAATTTTTTTAAATGCCCTCTAACGTATGTACATGTGCTGTTTGTGTATGTATTACTTCTATCGTCAATTTGCTGATTGCCCTGAAAGAATGGGAAATCAGGTTGTTTTGGCATTAAAATCCCAATAATCTTTTGCAAATGACAATCCGCTAATTCCTGGGTGCTTATACGGGAATTTTCTGGACTTGTTTCTGAGTTGCCAGGAGATTGTTGGGGCTAATGGCAAGGGTAATGTACAAATTTCTTCATGTATTAAGTCTTGGCCTGTTAAAAAATGGACTATTCCTTTTTCTTAAGGATGTTATCCAGGGGACTGGTGATGTTGGAGAGGGACTTCTGGCTGACATGGGTGTAGATTTCTGTGGTTTTGGTTGATTCGTGTCCCATGATGATCTGGATGTGCCTGATATCAATTCCCTGCTCATGCAGATGGGTAGCAAAGGAGTGTCTTAGCATGTGTGGGCTTACCTTTCTTTCAATTCCGGCTTTTCGGGCGGCTCTGTCGAGTATTTTGGCTATGCTCGTGGCACTGTACTGCTTGCGGTTTGGTCCTTCGAACAGCCAATAGTTTGGTTTATGGATTTCAAGATACTTTTTGAGGACGATAGCCAGGAAATCCGAGAGCACAGTTGTTCGGTCCTTTTTGCCTTTGCCTCCCCGGATAATTAGCATTTTGCTATCAAACGGGACATCCTGCTTCCGGAGGTTGATTAGCTCGCTTCTTCGGAGCCCTGATGAGTATATGGTTCCAATGATTGCTTTGTGTTTGATGTTCTCCAGGGATTTTAGAATAGCCATTACTTCTGCTGCGGTAAGTACCTTTGGGAGGGTCCTGGATTTCTTTGGCCGCTCGACAATATAGAAGCGTTTCTCCTGGCCGAGTACTTTCTCGTAGTAAAATTTGATGGCGTTGATCCGTTGATTCTGCTGGGAGGGAGAAATACCCTTCTTTCGTATCAGTTTCAGAATGTAGGCGTTGACCTCTTCCGGGGTGACTTCATTCAGGTCTTTCCCTTTCAGGTCCTTGATAAAATCTTTCATATATCCCATATAGCTTTTCATGGTATTGGGGCTGTACCTCTTTCTCTCGAGCCTTTCTTTGTACCCGGGTGGCAATTGTACAGCAGGTGCCGTGGTGGATCCTTCAAATCTTCTGATGGGATCTGTCTCCTCTTTCCTGGATGTGGATTCTTGTTTCTCATTGTAATCCGATCCATTATCAAATGCCTCCAGGGCAGAGTAATCTATCTGAGTATGAGGTTCCAGGGTGTTTAACAACAAGGGCAGCTTGAGGCTCTTTTTTGGAATATACCAGTAACGGGCATCCTGGTTCCACCTTCTTCCCGGGATGCTTTTGACGGCTTTAATGAGTTCCTTATTAAACTCGAAATAGATCTTGATAATCAGCTCGCCATTTAAATATCCCGGGACGAGTTCTGTAAGCTTTTTACCATGTGAATAGGGTTTCATAACTTCAGTTTTGATTAGAAATAGTCCATATAAATTAATGTGATGAAGCTGTAAATGTCGTCATGATTCTGCGCTGGCTTGTACTTTTGTCTAGTGTTTGTCAAATTGAGCTTTAACATTACCTTTGGGGCCGTGAAATATAGCGTTTGCTTATTAGCTTATGGGATTGCAACATGTATCGCATAATTTTCATTAAATTCGATCTGTCAATTTAAACTCCCCGCTTCATGAAAACATTAATCCGTGTCATGCTGACCATTCTGGCAGTGGTGATTGTACAATCATGTAAAACAACAACATCAATGGAAGCACCAGTCGCTGCAAAGAAACCTAAAGAGCTGACCATGCATGGTCACACCCGCGTCGATAATTACTACTGGCTCAGGGAGCGTGAGAATCCTGAAGTAATCGCTTACCTGGAGGCTGAAAATGCCTACCGGGAGTCGGTGATGAAAGGAAGCGAACAGTTCCAGAAAGATCTTTTCGATGAGATAGTAAGCCGGATCAAACAGGATGATGAAAGCGTGCCCTATAAGGAGAATGGCTATTTCTATTATACCCGTTATGAGGAGGGCAAGGAGTATCCCATCTTCTGCAGGAAAAAAGAAACTTTAGAAGCTGGTGAGGAAATTCTGGCCAATGTAAATGAGATGGCCAAAGGCTATAGTTATTACCAGGTGGGAGGCTTGAGTGTGAGCCCCGATAACCGTTATATGGCCCTGGGAATCGACACGGTGAGCCGAAGAAAATATACCATTTATATCAAGGACCTGGAGACCGGAAAGATGCTGGAGGACCAGATTCCGCTTACCACAGGCGGATCCTCCTGGGCCAGTGATAGCAAGACGATCTTCTATACACAGAAGGATGATGAGACCCTGCGTAGCAAAGCCATATTCAGGCATGCAATGGGAAGCGATGCTTCGGGCGATGTGGTTGTTTACGAAGAAAAGGACGAGACTTTTGGCACTGCCGTGTACAAAAGCAAATCGAAGAAATACATGGTCATTGCAAGTTACAGTACACTCACCACAGAGTTCCAATTTCTTTCAGCAGATGATCCTGAAGGCGAATTTAAAATGGTTCAGCCCAGGGTGCGCGGACTGGAGTATAATATTTCCCACTATGGGGATTATTTCTACATTATTACCAACCTGGATGCTACCAACTTCAGATTGATGAAGACGCTGGTCGACCGCACTGAAAAGGAGAATTGGGAAGAGGTGATCGCACATCGTCCGGATGTTTTCCTGGAAGGACTGGAGATATTCAAGAACTACCTGGTGCTTGAAGAGCGGAAAGAAGGTTTGACCAAGTTGCGTGTAATACCCTGGGATGACAGTGAAGAACACTATATTGATATGGGAGAGGAAGTTTATTCTGCATCCGTTTCAGTGAACCCTGAATTTGACAGTCAGCTTTTGAGATACCGCTATTCCTCTCTTACAACTCCCAATACGGTTCTGGATTATCATATGGACCAGCGGGAAAAGACCGTCCTGAAGCAGGATGAGGTACTGGGAGGTGGATTTGATCCGGCCAATTATGAAGCCAGACGAATCTATGCTACAGCTGATGACGGTAAGAAGATCCCCATGAGTATTGTTTACCGGAAAGGAACAGAGTTGAACGGGACCAATCCCACTCTACTATATGGATATGGATCCTACGGAGCTACCATGGATCCGGGATTCCGTTCCTATCGGCTTTCCTTGCTCGATCGCGGCTATGTTTATGCCATAGCACATATCCGGGGTAGCCAGGTTTACGGACGACCCTGGTATGAAGATGGCAAATTGTTGAAGAAGATGAACACTTTTACCGACTTCAATGATTGTGCTGAACATCTGATTAAGGAGAATTACACCAGTGCGGACCACCTTTATGCCATGGGTGGCAGTGCGGGTGGTTTGCTGATGGGTGCGGTGATCAATCTGCAGCCAGAACTCTATAACGGAGTTATTGCAGCAGTGCCCTTTGTGGATGTGATTACTACCATGCTGGATGAGGATATACCCCTGACTACCAGTGAATATGATGAGTGGGGCAACCCCAATGAAAAGGAGTACTATGACTATATGCTCAGCTACTCTCCTTATGACCATGTGGAGGCCAAGGAATATCCCAATTTACTGGTGACGACCGGACTCCACGACAGCCAGGTGCAATACTGGGAGCCCGCCAAATGGGTGGCCAAGTTGCGTGAGATGAAGACCGATAATAATTGGCTGTTGATGTACTGCAACATGGAGACCGGTCACGGCGGCGCCTCCGGAAGGTTTGAACAGTATAAGGAGACTGCCATGGAGTATGCCTTCCTCTTTAGTCTGGAAGGAATAACTGAGTAAAATAGTAGTTCAGATGTTAGCGATTACCAAGAAGACGCAATACAGGATCCTCTATGCCGATACCGATATGATGGGGGTGGTCTATTACGGGAATTATGGCCGTCTTTTTGAGATGGGCCGGACCGAGATGATAAGGGAGATGGGCCTGCCTTACATCGAGCTGGAGAAGAAAGGGATCGTTATGCCTGTATTTTCGGTAGAGTCCAAATACCGTAATGTGCTGAAATACGATGAACTTATCACCATCGAAACCACGGTGAAAGAAGTTCCTTTGGTCAGAATGGAGTTTTTTCACACGATTTATAATGAAGATGGAAAGTTGGCTCATGAGGCCAAGGTGGTGCTGGTGTTTATGGATATGAAAACGGGACGTCCGGTAAGGGCTCCGGAAGCGCTGACAAATCTGCTGGAAAACTACACGGACTGAAGAGTGAGTAGTGTAATTTCAGGTCGTATGCCCACCCGGCCCGGAAATCCAGTATAACCCAGACCTCTGTTTACATAGAGCTGCTGACCGTTTTCACCATAGAGTCCGGCCCAGTGCTTGTAGGTCCATTGTGAAGGGCTCCATCTGAATTTTCCGATCTCAAATCCAAATTGCATTCCATGGGTATGGCCGGAGAGGGTCAGGTCGATATCCTCTTTTTCCTTTACCTGGAGATCCCAGTGGGAGGGATCATGTGAAAGCAGGATCTTGATATGCTCCGGGTTAATATCCGACATGGCCTTTGACAGGTCGCCCATCTGTGGAAAAGGGGGTTTTCCCCAGTTCTCCACACCCAGAAGCGTCAGGGAATCCCCATTGACAGAGATAGTCCGGTGTTCGTTCAACAGAAGATCAAAACCGGAGGCTCTGATCTGCGCTTTTACCCGGTACAGGTTGGCAGCCTCTTCTTCCTTAGAGTTCCAGCTGAAGTAGGCTCCGTAATCATGGTTTCCCAGCACAGCAACTTTGCCCAGGGGTGCTGATAAGTCCCTGAGAATATCAATAAAGGGATCAAGTTCTTCAGAGAAGTTATGGACCATATCGCCGGTGAAACATATCAGATCAGGTTCCAGTTCGTTTACCATAGCCACCACCTTCCTGATATATGCACTTTGCTTGTAAAAACCAGCCAGGTGGATATCGGAGAGCTGGACGATTTTTAGTCCGTCGAAGGAATCCGGCAGCTTCTCGATCTTAATAGTTTCGCGAAAAACTTTCACATTGGTGCGTCCCCTGGCCATGCCCATACCAAATCCAATAAAGGTGAGAAGACCAAGGATCAGCCCCGGAATCAGGATCCATTTTTTCAGGATGGCTCCATCGTACCGGAAGAGACCTGAAATAAGCAGGCTTAGGTCACCCAGTAATTGTGTTGCATTAAAAAGGAGTTTGGGAACATAGATCATCAGAAAGATGCCCATGATCAGCATGATTCCAAAGAATTGGGAGGGGTCTCGCAGTTGTTGAAAACGCGAGCCGGTAAGAATAAGCGCAAGAAGCATCAGGAGGGATACTCCCCAGAAGAGGTAATAAAACAATGGATTACCATTCCGGCCAGGTGAAAACAGGTATTGGATTCCCCTGAGCGCATAGAGGTCCATTCCAATCATGAAGAGGACCAGGAGGATGATTATTAGGACTGATCTCATGAATACAAATAAACAAGAAAAAGCTTTCTGATATGTGAAAGGATTGTAAATTTAACATGATGAAAAATAATTACTTCCAACTAAGTCGTTTTTGGCTGATCCTGGCCATTCAATTTATTCTGTTTTCTTTCACTTATGCACAGGACCCTGGTAAGCAGGATCTACTGGTGGCACCACTTCCTGAACTTCTGCATAGTGAATCGGGTCTATCCATCGGAACGGCAACACAATGGGAGGATATCCGGCGAGGTGAGCTTCTTGAGCTGTTCAGGGAGCATGTATACGGTCGTACTCCCTTAAGCGATCTTTCCATTGTTCATCGCCTGGTTTATGAGGACAGGGAGGCCCTGCACGGTAGGGCTATTCAAAAAGAGGTGGTGCTGGAGCTTTGTAAGGGCACAGACACTCTGGAGATCAGTGTCTTAATTTTTCTCCCAAAGAATCAGGATCATGCGGTGCCGCTCTTCCTGGGTTTGAATTTCTACGGGAATCAGAGTATTCATCCCGATCCGCAAATCTCCGTTACGGATAGCTGGGTGAGGAACAATGCTGAATTCGGAATGCTTGATCACCGGGCTACAGAAGCTTCGCGGGGAGTAAGATCCAGCCGCTGGCCGGTGGATCTGATTCTCTCAAGGGGATATGGACTGGCCACCATCTATTACGGGGACATCGATCCTGATTTTGATGATGGATTCAGAAACGGAATTCAGGGTCTGCTTGATCCTGAAGTCAGTGAGCGGGGGCCGGACTCATGGGGCTCTGTCGCTGCCTGGGCCTGGGGGCTTTCCAGGGCCATGGATTATTTTGAAACGGATGTGGAGATAGACCACCACCGTGTGGCGGTAATGGGGCACTCCAGGTTGGGTAAAACCTCACTTTGGGCCGGAGCGGAGGATGAACGCTTTGCCATGGTGATTTCCAACAATTCTGGTTGTGGAGGTGCCGCCCTTTCCAGGAGACCTTTTGGAGAACGGGTGAGCAATATCAACACCTCCTTTCCGCACTGGTTTGCATCCCGCTTTCATGACTATAATAATAATGAAGGGGCGCTTCCTGTGGACCAGCACATGCTTATGGCACTTGTGGCACCACGTCCCCTCTATGTGGCAAGTGCCGAGGAGGATAAGTGGGCCGATCCAAGAGGGGAATATTTGTCTCTGTTTTACGGAAGTGAAGCATACAAACTGTATCAGAAGGATG
>JAUVIT010000252.1 GCA_030592605.1 Bacteroidota bacterium | reverse complement strand
GGAGGAGAAGTACGAAATTGAGATTACGGCAAGCAGGGAGGCTTATCCTAACTGTTAAGCATACTGCTTGTTATCGGTGCTTAGTATATGCCCGGGCAGTTTATCCACTTTCAAGAGCTTTAGATACTCCTGCTCATAGAAGAACTCCTTTTCCCCAAATGCAGGGACCAATTCATCCAGCCACTGGGCTTCAGCATCAAAAGCGGCAAAGAAGGGTTTGCCAACCCAATCAGGATTCCTGCCTTGCAGGAATTCAAGTACAAACACTTTCTCTCCCTTGACCTCTGTGATTCCTACGATTCGCACCTTACCCGGACCAGCCGACATGCTGGGGCCTCTGACAGTACGCCCAATTCCGCTTATTTGCTGATAGGCTTCATTAAAGATTTGGTGTGAACGCTCCAGACTTAGCCCAAAATAGGCTTGCGCTCCGGTATCTCTTGCCACAAACATATAGTAGGGGATGATGCCCAGGTTTACCTGCATCTTCCACATACTAGTCCAGGCAGCAGGATCATCATTGATATGTTTCAGAAGTGGCGACTGACTGCGAATGGAGGTGACTGTCTCCCTGATACGTGCAATGGCCTCCTTTACCGCATCCGTTTCAAGTTCACGTGGATGATTTATATGAGCCATCAATGCCACATGGATTCCTTTCTTATTCACCCTGCGTAAAAGGTCCAGTAATTCCCCGGAGTCAGGATCACTTATGAACCTGTAGGGCCAGAATGAAAGAGATTTTGTACCAATACGAATGGTTTTTAATTGTGGTAGCTCTGCACTGAGAATCCCATTTATATACCGCTCCAGTATCTCCGTTTTCATTACCATGGGATCGCCACCGGTGATCAGGATATCTGTGATAGAGGGATTCTCTTTCAGGTAAGCTACAACCAGCTTGGTCTGTTTCATGGCAAACTTCAACTCATTCTGACCAGTAAACTGGGGCCATCTGAAACAGAAAGTGCAGTAGGCATGGCAGGTCTGTCCCTGGGTGGGGAAGAAGAGCATTGTTTCACGGTATTTGTGCTGAATCCCGGTCAGTACCTGACCTTTCAGTGAAGGTACATTGTGTTCCAGCTGTCCGGCCGGATGCGGATTTAGGTTGAGCCTGACTTCTTCAATATATTTAGCCAGCCCTGCTTTGCTGGTATGATTCGCCACCAAATCAGAAAGGGCTCTGAACTGCTTGGAACTCAGCATCTCTTTGTGTGGAAAATTCAGAATATACATGGGATCAGTTTGGTAGTTGTCCCAATCAATCAGCTCATTTACGACGTAGTTATTGGTTTTAAATGGCAAAATTTCAGATACCACTTTAATCGAATGGATCTGCTCCTGGCTAAGCTTTCCGTAGGTAGGTAATTTATCTAAATTATGTCTCGCGTATACTTGATATTTCATTTGAACTACTTAAGGGATTTACCGGCGAAATTATCCGGGGGGTTTACAAGATACGAAAAATTAAGGAGAATAAAAAGTGTTCCCTATCTGCATGTCCTGCTACCAGCCATGTCTGGGGTGCATTAGCGCAGTAATTCGAGCCTGCTTGAATCCAGCCTGAGAAAGATAAACAGGAACATGGTGAAGGTCCAGAGGGATGATCCACCATAAGAGAAAAACGGCAGCGGGATGCCGATAACCGGCATCAAACCGATGGTCATCCCGATATTGATCAAGAAATGAATAAACATCACAGAGATAAAACCATAACCAAAGATCCTGCTGAATGAGGAGCGTTGTCTTTCTGCAAGGAAAATCATTCGCAAAAGGAAACCAACATAGAGCAGGATGACGAAGAAGGTGCCCAGGAAGCCCCATTCTTCTCCAACTGTACAGAAAATAAAATCGGTACTCTGCTCCGGGACAAAATGAAGTTTGGTCTGGGTGCCATTCAAATATCCCTTGCCTGAAAAGCCTCCTGATCCAATGGCAATTTTGGACTGGTTTACGTTGTATCCCACCCCCTGAGGATCATCCTCTATACCCAGGGTGACGTAGATCCTGTGCTGCTGATGTGGTTTCAGGACCTTGGTCATGGCAAGGTCCACGGAAATAATAAACACAATGGAGACAATCAAGCCTACCAGGATTTTCATTTGTGCATATTCCCGTAAGCGGAACCCTTTCACAGTGATTACCAGTGCAACCGGAACCAGGGCCGCAAGGCCTAGGAGGAAAAGAGAGAATTCGGTAAGCAGGAGATAGTTAATGCCATAAAGGGCACCGAATATCAGGGCTATTATAAGCCCGTTGACCAGTCCTTTTTTGACCGATCGTGCAACCACCATGTAAATGATCAGGGTGATGATGACCAGGAGTAACAGGATCAATGCCTTATCGAGCAAGAGGGTGATGACAAACAGCAATCCGAGGGCTGCCAGCATCATCATGGTATTGGCCGAAAAGCCTTCACGGAAAAGGACCAGGATAAAGGCCGAATAAACCAGGACCGAACCCAAATCGGGCTGCAGCATAATTAGCATGGGAGGAACTGCAATAATGGCTAAAGCTTTTACCAGATGCAAGAACTTCTTGATATTGTAAGAGTGTGAGATAAGCAGATTGGCAAGGGCCAGTGCAGTAATAGGTTTAGCAAATTCGGAGGGCTGGAGTTGAAATCCGCCAATAACGAACCAGCTTTTGGCACCGTTGATCTCCTTTCCAAACACAAGAACCCCCAGCAGGATTGCCAGGAGGAGCAGGTAGAGGAGATAAGAGAAATAGATGTAGAATTTAGCGTCTAAGATAAGCAAGAGCAAGGCCAGTAGCAGGGAGGCCCCGATCCATATTAGCTGCTTGCCGAAGCGCTGTGAAAAATCAAAGATTCCATCATTTGCTTCCATAATGTTGGCCGAGTATATATTCATCCAGCCAAAGCCGATCATCACTATCCACAGAAGAATAGAGATCCAGTCCAGGTTTGCATATACACTATTCCTCTGTACCATTTTCTGTCAAATTGTTTGGAATTGTATCGTTCACTGTACTGTCCTTCTTTCTGCCTGGCGCTACCGGCTGGATGAGCTGCATCACCCAGTTTTCATACCAGGTTCTTTTCACCTCCCTTGTAAGATATTTTTCAATCATCAGGCTGGCTATGGGAGCAGCATAGGTGGTGCCAAATCCCTGATTCTCCACGTACACAGCAATGGCAATCTTTGGATCCTCCTTGGGTGCAAACGCAATGAAGATTGAGTGATCGTTGCCATGTGGGTTCTCAGCTGTTCCGGTTTTACCGCAAACGGTAATCCCCTCAATTCTGGCATTCCTGGCTGTTGAGCCCTTTCCGCCATTTACCACCAGGTCCATTCCATCCACAATGGGCCCATAGTTGGATGTATCAATGGTAGTAAAGCGTTTTTCACGGTACTTATCATCGATGTCTTCCTCTCCTTCAATAAGCTTAACCAGGTGGGGGGCGATATAGTATCCCCGGTTGGCAATGGTGGCGGTCATGTTGGCCATCTGTAAGGGAGTAACCAGCAGCTCACCCTGTCCGATGGCCAGGGAACGAATGGTCAGGTAGTTCCAGTGGTTTTCTCCGTATATCCGGTTGAAATAGTTCGAAGCTGGAATGTTTCCATTCAGTTCATTGGTCATTTCAATGCCCAGGGGCACAGTAAAACCCATGGACAGGAGGTGCCCTCGCCAGTTGTCATACGCCTCTGCCGTGGAGGAGTATTTAACATCCTGAAGAATGCTCTTGAGTACATTGATGAAGTAAGTGTTACAGGAATTCTGTATGGACTCTATCAGATTCAGAGGTGTATCATGAAGGTGGCATGCGGTGTGAATGTTACCAACGTAAAAACCATAATAGCAATGGTGCTCGGTCCTTGTGGAGATTACCTTCTCCTGGAGCCCAATCAGAGCCATGATGGTTTTAAAGGTAGAACCGGGGGGGTACTGAGCCATCAGGGCCCTGTTAAAAATGGGATTAAGTGTATCTGTAGCCAGCTTGCCGAACTCAACTCCCAGGTTCCTGCCAACAAGCAGATCTGGCGAATAGCTGGGTGCACTCACCAGCGCCAGCACTTCACCGGACTTAGGCTCCAGGGCAACCACACTTCCTACATAGGGAGACATCAGCTTTTCCCCATAGGCCTGAAGTTCCATGTCCAGGGTAG
>JAUVIT010000026.1 GCA_030592605.1 Bacteroidota bacterium | reverse complement strand
ATCTGGTATGATTACAGTGCTTACAGAGCATTTCAGGGATAATCCCAACTTCACAGCACTATTCAGACAGGAGGAGAGTGCACTCTCTACCATCCTTGGGGCCGATGCATCTCCTTTGGTTGTGGAACTGATCGGGGAGGAGATGTACCAGCTGGAAGAACTAACAGCTTCGGTTATGGCCAGTCTGGAGGAGATCCCTGGCATACGCAATATTACCTCATCCATTGAGGGAGGTGCTCCGGAGGTTGAGATCGTGATTGACCGTTACCGTGCCGGACTGATGAATGTGGATGTCAACACCCTTATCAGCCGGGTAAGTGAGAAACTGCAGGGGTCTGATGCCGGACAGATGACCTTGAAAGGGGACCTGACCGATATTACTGTGAAACTGCACGATATCACCCTTCAGGAGCTGGAGATGCTTAGCGTACAGGTAAACAACACTGAAATCCTTCTCCGGGAGGTGGCCGACATACAGGTGGGAAGTTCCCCCCGTGAAATTCTACACAACAATCAAAACCGAATAGTGGAAATTTCCGCGGATCTGGACAGCGATCTTCCGCTGGACCAAGTGGCCACATCCATTGATCAACAGTTGGACGATGTGGAATTTCCACCCAAATACAGCTACAGGATTACAGGAGAGGAGGCACTGAGAAAGGAGTCCATGGGAAGCCTGGGTTTTGCGCTGCTTCTCTCTCTAATCCTGGTATATATGGTTATGGCGGCCCAGTTTGAAAGCCTGGTGCATCCCTTCACCATTCTGCTACCCATACCTCTGGCTGTAGTTGGGGCAGTGGCTGTTTTCTACCTTCAGGGTAAGGCGCTGAATATCATGGCTCTTATAGGGATTATACTGCTGGTGGGAATCGCAGTGAACGACTCCATCATCCTGGTGGATGCTATCAACCAGTTCCGTAAGGAAGGATTGAAACTGAGGGAGGCCATTGTTTCGGCCGGACAGCGACGAATCAGGCCCATTATTATGACAAGCCTTACCACCATCCTGGCCCTCTTCCCGCTCACATTGGGTTTTGGAGAAAGTGCATCGCTGCGCTCGCCTATGGCCTGGGCGGTTATCGGGGGACTAATCACATCTACCATGCTAACACTGGTGGTAATCCCATGTATCTATATGGTTTTTGGCCAACTGGGAAACAGAGCGAAAAAAGAGGAGGTTCTTTCTGGTGAATAAACACTTCCTCATACAGCGAAAGGTCCTCATTTCCATGCTGTTTATTGCAGCAAGCTTGCTGGGTATCATCTCCTGGAAACATTTGAAGATGGAGATATTTCCCAACGCGGAATTGCCCATGCTGTACATCCAGGTAAACTCCAGGATCGAGGTGACTCCCGAATATATGGAACAGGAGGCCATCATCCCGGTGGAAAGTATGATTGCCGGACTGGAGAACATCGAAGAAATCCAGTCCACTGCAGGAAGGCGCACCGGATCCATCCTGATCTCCTATGAGGAGCGTACCGATTTAAAATACGCCTACCTGAAGCTGGACGAAAAGGTGGCAAGTATTCGGGGTGATCTGCCTGACGATTTCAGCCTTCAGGTAGTTAAAATAGACCTGGAGGATATGAGCAACACCCTGATGAGTCTGCAGGCCAGGGGATCGGGTGGAGTGGACAGGGTGAGAAACTACGTGGATCAGCATATTGTAGACAAGCTGGAGAGCATTGAGGGTGTGGCAGCGGTCAACATCTTCGGTGGCAGGCAGAAATCAGTGGATATCATTCTGGACCGGGCGGCCTGTGAAGCATACGACATTGCTCCATCCAGGGTGAGAAGCATGCTTGCCTCCAACATGAACCTCCGCCAGTATGGCGGTGCAGTAAATGAGCTGGGGCTGCGCTTCTTTGTCTACCTGAATGCCGAATATGAGCATATCTCTCAAATCGAGGAACTGATTATTGGACGTGGGAACAATCCGGTAAGATTGAAGGATATAGCAGAAGTTTATTACGGAGAGAAGGAGGAGGAAACCATCAGCCGGGTTAACGGGAAAGATGCGGTTTCCCTGGAAGTGGTCAACGATGCCCAGGCCAATATCATTGAGCTTTCTCATAAGGTGGAGGATCAGCTTGAGAAGCTAAACCAGGAGGGCAGGCCCTTCGGTATTGAGGTGATTGTTCAGGATAACAGTGCTGAACTGATGGAGGATAATATCAACCAGATCATTCGTCTGGCCCTCACCGGTGCCTTGCTAGCCATCTTTGTTTTATGGGTTTTTCTTCGAAATGTAAAACTTGTCTTGCTGGTGGCCATGGCCATGCCTATTTCTATTTTCGCTGCCTTTAACTTCTTTTTTGCATTTGATATATCCATTAACAGTCTTACCCTGATAGGTATTGCGCTGGCAGTAGGAATGTTGCTGGATACCTCTGTGGTGGTCCTGGAAAATATCTACCGTCTCAGGACCCTTGGGGTAAAGCCGGCCGAAGCTGTGGTCCAGGGTACCAGTGAAGTGTGGCGATCCATTGTAGCCGCCACCGGAACCACCATTGCAGTATTTATCCCATTTATTTTCTCTAACGATTTTTTGGTTAAGCTCCTGGCCAGGCATATAGGGGTATCCATCGTCTCCACATTGACCGTGTCGCTCTTTGTCTCTCTGCTCCTCATCCCCATGGGGGTTCATTTAATCCTTAGCCGAAGGAGGCAGGCGAAAAAGGAGGTATATCAGGAAGTGTCGCTTAATAACCGCCTGGTGCGTATCTACCTGTCTCTGCTTAAAACTGCCCTCAGGAATCCGGCACCAACCATTATCGGAGTGCTGATACTCTTCTTTGCGACCATTATTACCACCCTTACAGTATCGGTAAACAAACTGTCGGAACTGGAGACAAAGCAGATAAGCCTTTATGTGACCATGCCCACTGGTACCACGCTGGATGCCACCGACGCATTGGTATCCGGAATGGAACAGGCCCTGATGGAAATTAAAGAGCATGAGGAGGTGATATCCAGAATCGAAGAGGAGGAGGCCACCGTAACCATTATGCTGCAGGAGGATTACCAGAAGATCGACAATCGCTCCTTCGGACAGATCCAGTCAGAAGCATATGAAATGGTGAAAGACCTACCTGCCTCGGATATCAGTCTGACCGCTCCTTCCGGAACCGGGAATATGCGGGGTGGAGGTGGAGGTCAGGGCGGAGATGCAGGTTTTGAACAGTTGCTGGGGATTGGTGAGGATGAAGAGTATATCGTATTAAAGGGGCAGGATTTTAATCTTCTTGTGGAAGTGGGAGAAGATTTGCAATCCTACCTGGATGAACTGGACAATATCAGCTCAGCCAGATTGTCAGTGAGGGAAAACCAGCCAGAGGTCCATCTGGACTTCAACTCCCTGATGATGGACCGCTACGGCATCACCCGAAATGAGGTAGTTAGCGAGCTAAGTTCCTTTACCAGTGAAATAAGTTCGGGAGTCAGTTTCAGTCAGGATAACGAGGAGTACGAGATCATTATCAAGTATGACGACGTGGTGGATGAAGAGGATAGCGACAAGCGCCTGGAAGATCTGGAGTCGCTGCAAATACCTGATAGTGACGATGAGAACCTGTTTGAACTCCAGGAAATCTCTGAAATTTTTTATGCCAGCGGATTGCGGAGTATATCCCGGGTCAACCAGGAGAAGCAGGTGGAGCTTCGCTACCAGTACAACGATGATGTGTATGATTCCAATGTCCTCCTGGACTATGCAAGAAGTGAAATAGAGAACCTTATTCAAAATTCCAATATACCGTCGGGTGTGGCTGTGGAGTTGGTCCAGGAAGATTCCGGGCTGGATGAATTCAAGTACATGTTCCTCATAGCCATGATACTGGTCTATATGATACTGGCGGCCATATTCGAGTCTTTTGTCACCCCCTTTGTGCTGCTCTTTTCCATACCACTGGCAGCCATTGGGTCATTCTTCTTGCTGACGGTGACGGGCGAATCGCTGTTCAATGCCAACACCATTATGGGATTCCTGATCCTTTTGGGAGTGGTGGTCAATAACGGGATCATCCTGATCGATTTTATCAATGTGCTGCGCAAAAGAGGATACCGGAAACAAAGGGCCATCCTTGTGGCCGGTCTATCCAGGGTTCGCCCCATCCTGATTACTGCAGTAACCACCTGTGCTGCCATGATTCCCCTGGCCATGGGCAATGCAGAGTATGTGGAGGCCATCGGACCACCCTTTGCTATTACGGTTATCGGTGGACTCAGCCTGAGTACCTTGCTGACCCTGGTTTATATCCCCATGCTCTATAATGGTATTGAACAGGCCCTGGTCTGGGTCAGGAGCCTGAATCTGTTTGTAAAACTATTCCTGCTTATCCTGGAGCTTGCCGGGATGCTGGCTGTAATATTTTTCATGCAGTCCTTTATATGGCAGATGGCAGCAGGACTCCTGGTTATTGTTGGAATACCGGTGGCATGGTGGTTTATCTCCAGCAGCCTGCGTAAAGCCTCGGAACGTATTATTGATGAAGAGAGTAATATCCATATCCAGATCGCCAACCTTGTTAAAATCTATGGGCGGGAATCCAGAATAGTCCGGGAATTTAAATCTGGTGGCAGACTATCCAGTATAGCCAGGTTAGCCGATCGCGCATTGAAGCCCAGGTTGGAGGCATTGATCTGGCAGCTCCCCCTGCTTGCTTTCCTGGTATATTTCTCCTGGTTCTACCTGGTAAGCGGATTCTGGCAGCTGGTCTCCTCGGCCGTGGCTTATTATTACCTGGTAGCTATTTTAGGCGATTTCAGCAGACTTATTGGTCGCCGCTTGCTACAAATTATATATAAGCTTGTCAAATATGGGGCACCACTTGCAGTAGTGTTTATTTTTCAGCTTAGATGGGACAATGTTGCCATGAGCACGGTTACCGGAATCTTGTGGTACCTGGCGATTGTCATGGGAATCGTTTCATTAAGAGTGAAAAAGAGTGATTTTGAATACAAAAAGGTCCGATCACCTTATCGCTGGTTCTACTGGTTCGTTTCAGTACTGCCCGGTCTTGGTAAAGGCCCTGAACAGTTTAAGGCACTTAAGGGCGTCTCCCTGGAGATAGGCACAGGAATGTTTGGTCTGCTGGGGCCCAATGGAGCCGGTAAATCGACCTTGATACGGATCATCTGTGGCATATTGGAACAGAGCTATGGTAAGATCTGGATCAACGGCATTGATACAGAAGAGAAACGGGAAGAGTTGCAGGGGCTTATCGGTTACCTTCCTCAGGAATTTGGCATGTATGAGAATATGTCGGCCTATGCCTATCTGGATTACCTGGCTGTGTTGAAGGGGATTACAAATCCAACAGAACGAAGCAAACGAATCAGGGAGGTGCTGGACTCAGTCCATATGTGGGATCAGCGTAAGAAGAAAATCGGGGCCTATTCGGGGGGTATGAAGCAGCGCATTGGAATTGCCCAGGTTCTGCTACACCTGCCAAGAATCCTGGTGGTGGATGAACCCACGGCCGGATTAGATCCCAGAGAGCGGATCCGCTTCAGGAACCTGCTGGTGGAACTAAGTGCCACCCGCGTAGTGATCTTCTCTACCCATATTATTGAAGACATTTCAAGCTCCTGCAACACCATGGCGGTGATCAACAGGGGAGAAGTGCTCTTTAACGGGACCCCAACTGAAATGACTGAGATTGCCCGGGGTAAGGTATGGAAAAGTTCATTACCCGCTGAGCTCTTTGAAGAAAAAACCCGGGATATGCTGGTGGTACACCATATGAGGGATGGGAACAATATCCGATTCAGGGCCATCGCTGCAGAGAAGCCCTTTGAGGATGCAATAGAAGAGTCACCACTCCTGGAGGATGCCTACCTGTGGTTGCTGCGAAGGGATAAAGAAAAACAGGAAAACGTATAATCCTATGTCATCGTTCAGATCCACTATACAAAATATCATTAGCCTGGCCAGGTACAATATGAAGATCATCTTTGGAGGCAAGTTCATCTATTTTATTCTGGCCGCCTTTATCTTTTTCCTGGTGTTTGGTATCATTATGGCCCTGGAAAGTAATGATATGTGGCTGGAAGATATGTACGGACTTCTGGCATTCCCGGCGATTTTGCTGGTTTTCTTTCCATCGGTATTTGGAATTCAAAGCGATGCCGATCAGCGCACCCTGGAGATCATATTCGGCATTCCAGACTACCGCTACAAGGTGTGGCTGGTTCGCTACCTGATGATCCTTGTGCTGGTGTTCCTGCTGCTTTTCCCCTTTGCTGGACTTGCCTATTATGCTCTGATGAGTTTCCCGATCATGAAAATGATTCTCCATCTGATGGTGTTGGTGGTTTTTATATCCGCGCTTGGCTTCTGCCTCTCCACTTTGGTCAAGAACGGAAATGCCACCGCTGTGATCATGGTAATCCTGGGACTGGCCCTGCTGATTCTGGCCGATGAACTGGATGAATCCAAATGGAACGTCTTCCTCAATCCCTTTGATATGCCCCGGGACCTCAATGAGATTGTCTGGCGGGAGATTGTCAGGCAAAACCGGATCTTCATGGGGATAGGAAGCCTTGTACTTATACTGTTGGGACTGCTTAACCTGCAGCGGCGCGAAAAATTCCTAAGATAAATTTATCCTGTGGCCTCAAACAGACTTAAATCAATCGATATCCCCAGGGCATTGACCATGCTGATGATGATCTTTGTAAATGACCTCTGGTCGCTCACTGATATTCCGGGGTGGCTGGAACATAAAGCTGCAAATGAGGATGGAATGGGACTGGCCGATGTGGTTTTCCCGGCCTTTCTGTTAATCGTGGGACTGTCCATCCCGCATGCCATCAGGGCGCGACTAAAAAAAGGAGATTCAAAACTACTGATAATCAGACATATAATTGAGCGCACCCTGGCGCTGCTGATCATGGGTGTTTTTATGGTGAACCTGGAAAACATCAACGCTGAGAACCTGCTCTTCAGTCGTTCTCTCTGGCAAATCCTGATGACCCTGGCCTTCTTTCTCATATGGAACGTTTATGGCGATCGTGTCATGGGCCGTTTCTCACCCTGGATACTGAAAGGTCTGGGTTGGGCCATCCTGCTCTTCCTGGCCATCACCTATTCAGGCGGCGGAGATGGGGGAGAGCAATGGATGCGCTTTCACTGGTGGGGCATCCTGGGACTGATCGGTTGGGGCTACCTGGTGGCTGCCCTCGCTTACCTGATGGTGGGCAACAAGCCGCTTTGGCTCGCTCTGGTATTGTTGGCGCTTATACTTATGAATATCAATGAATTCCTTACGCCATTTAACTTTACACTTAAGCTCGTGGTCAGTGCCTCTAACCATGCACTGGTGATGGGTGGGGTAGTTGTCACATCCGTCATGATCCGATTGAAAGAACAGGATCGCATAAAGCTCCTGGTTCCTTTCTTGCTGGGTTTTGCTGCCATTCTTATGCTATTCGGCTACCTAAGCCGTCCCGCCTGGGGCATCTCCAAGATTATGGCCACTCCTTCATGGACCGCCATCTGTGCCGGTATTACTGTATTAAGCTTTGCGGGGATGTACCTGCTGGCGGACAAAGCAGGAAAGTTCAGATGGGCAGGAATAATTGAGCCGGCGGGTTCCATGACCCTGACCTGTTACCTGGTACCCTATTTTGTTTATGCCTTCAGAAATATTCTGAGCATCAGCCTGCCGGAATCCCTGACCACAGGTGGCATTGGTATTCTGAAATCCATCCTGTTTGCACTGCTGGTCATTCAGCTTACTGGCTTGCTGGGGAGGTTTAAGATAAAACTGAAGATTTAGATTTCTACCATTCTGTCTGCACGGTGACCACCCATTCCTGTTGATCTACCAGGCAATCCTGGAACATCTTTATATATTCATCGCTCTTCTCTTTACCGAATTTGGCAATGAGAAATGTTGCCATTCCATAGCCGTCAGGGCTGATTGCCGGGTCCATCAGGTAGAAGTAAGTATAGCTGCCGTCCTTATTGGGTTCCACAGGTTTGAGTAACCTGACAGTACTTCTTGCAAGGGGGTAGTTCTCTGCTGTTGCCGGCTCCAGGTAAGAGAAATTGAATTCCTCAAACTGGGATACTTTGTCAGCTTTGATCTTATTCCATACCACCCAGACAGTTTCACCAGCTGAAGCCCTTGCTGTGGGTAAAGGAAGATCTGAGTTCCAGATATCCTGATGCAATTTCCATTGTCCATCTTCCTTCTTCCAGGTAACTATATACTTACCCATATCCACCTCCTGTGAGCCCACCTTTACCTTGTACCGGCCCTCTTCAATGGCAATATCTCCATATCCTATAGCACTTACCGTCTCCAGCGCAAGCTCAGATGATGCTTCCTGAGCCATGCTTGTACTCCAGTATGCTTTGATAGCTTCCCGTCCATCAATAAGCACACCGTTTGCGGGAAATAGTTTTGCATCGATTGTATATAACAAGGACATTGCTTCTGGATCACCGGATTTCTGAATGTCCATAAATGCCAGATTCGCCTCCTCAATCTCCGATGTTACATCAACAGGAGCCTGGGTGCAACTAGTGATAAACATTGCAGTCATAAACAGAACTGCCTGTAAGCCGAAATGGGATTTTAAGTATTTCATTTTATTAAAATTTTAAGGTTAATAAATTAGTCCGGAAATTGATTGATTTGTATGCTTACTAACAAGACAGTCAAATCCGGTATAAGTTTTGTATTTTTATTAATAGAATAATACCTCTCTATCATGTTATCTGCCAGAGCTGTTTGTGTTAGAGTAATTGCAATCCTCATGATTCTTATGGGGTGTAATCGCAACGAGGAACTATCCATGCAGCCTACGGAGGGATATCCCATGCTGGAGAACCGGGAGGAGATCAGGCAGCTTCTGGCCGATAAATGCCTTGATACCATCAGTTTTAGCAAAGGAGAGGTGGTGGCTAATATCGGTGCAGGGAACGGGTATATAGAAGCCATGCTGGCCATCTTCTACGACAGCATTACCTTTTACATCCAGGATATCGATTCCTTGGTTTGTAACCAGGAAGCTATTAATGAGGTGGTGAAGTTTTACGAAGGAGTGGCAGGAGAGACTTTTACCTGCAGCTTTTCAGCCATCAATGGCAACGATACGGAAACCTTCCTGCCGGATATTGGGTTCGATCGCATTCTGATGATGTGGACCTACCAGTACCTAAAGAAGCCCACAGAGTTCATCACCGATGTCAGGTCCAAGCTTAAAGACAAAGGGCTTCTGTATGTTATAAATCCGGAGCAGGATTATGAATACGGACTGGAACTGCGTGACAGCTATGGTTGGAACGGGTCAACCGTGGAGAAGCAAATAGATAACATCATTGCCTGTGGCTTCAGACTTATTCGTTTTACCCGGAACTACGAAGACAACCAACAACCCTATATGATGGTATTTCAGAAGAATTAATACTGTCAATAAGTATATCCAATGGAGTTAAAAAAATCCTTATTTTAGAAGGAAATAACAGGCCTTCAAATGCGTTTTTCCATTCAGCCTGAGCCACGTCCGGAGCAGAATATGAGAACAGTTACCATCGATGAGATATTGACTGTATGTGAAAACGATTCGAGTGCAAAACCGCCTCTTGAGCACTATTTCTCTCCCACAAAAAAGGAAGCTTTCATAAAGGATTTCCTACATTATTTAAATTCAGGCCTGTTGGAAGCGAAACATGGGAATCTTGATAAGGAACAGTACCTGGCTTTTATCGTTTCGTTCCAGTTTTCAGCGCCTCTGCTGGAGATTCCTGCAGAAAAGGAGCTGGGTCTCTTTTATCGCATCCTTCAGAAAACCTATAAGGTAGAAAAGGTGGATCTGAATCTGCACTTCAGTATGGAGGAGTACGAAGGAGAGATGGTGGGAGAGAAGGAGGCTCTTGAAGCATTCAGGAGCGAATTAGGTGAGTTTTACGGGGATTCTCTGGAGGTGAAGGAGACTGTTCAGAAAAGAGTAAGAAATGATGCCATCACCTCCATTATGGAATGGCAGAGGGAGCAGAGCATCCCTTCGCTGGCAGAGGCCTTTGGCCGCAGCATTGTTATCCCTTCATTTTTTTCATTCACCGACAGAAGACTACTTCATTTTTACCGGCAAACCACCGAGGGAATCACCTACCGTGTAGCTGTTCCAGATTCAATTGAATAAGACTACTTAAGATATGTATATGAAATTCAAATTCCACCCTACCCTGATACTCCTTGCTATTCTTTTTGTTCAATCCATTTGCTTTGCCCAGGAGGACTACCGTCCCGATCTCCTGTTTAGGGAGGATTGGAAGGAGAGCCCCGCAGAAATCCCGCTTCACCAGGGGCATATAAGCAATCCAAACCTATTAGTTTCCCTCTATGGCCCTGGTAGTGATAGTATCAAGAAGAGTCACCACGACACACCGCTTGACGATCCATTCTACACCTGGTCGGGACTCTGTACGGGTAACTGGGCAATTACCCTGAAACCAAGAACCGGCCATGCAGATCTGTCCGGTTTCTCAAAGATCAGGTGGCGAAGCAAGCAATCCGGATTCAGGGAGCTTCATGTTCTT
>JAUVIT010000234.1 GCA_030592605.1 Bacteroidota bacterium | reverse complement strand
ATTTTAATTCTTAATTTAGCCGCATATATTAGAAACTATGGCATTGGACAAAGTCATCTCACTTGAAAATGCGAATATCGGGATCAACGATCATATCGTTCTTGAACAGGTCAATCTCTCGGTAGAGAAGGGTGAATTTGTCTATGTGATCGGAAGGGTTGGAAGCGGTAAAACCAGTCTGATCAAGACCATTAACGCCGAATTGCCGCTCATAGAAGGACGCGGTGTGGTTTCCGGATTCGGCCTGGAGGATCTGAAACGCAAAGAGGTCCCCATGCTTAGAAGAAACCTGGGAATTGTCTTCCAGGACTTTAAACTTCTAAACGACCGTACTATAGACAGCAACCTGGAGTTCGCATTAAAAGCCACAGGCTGGAAAAATAAAACTGAGATCAACGACCGCATTGCAGAGGTCCTCGAGAAAGTTGATCTGGGCTACAAAGGATATAAAATGCCACACCAGCTTTCTGGCGGGGAACAACAACGTGTTGTAATAGCCCGGGCACTACTTAATGATCCCGAAATCATTCTTGCCGATGAACCCACAGGGAACCTGGAACCGGCCACTTCTGAAGATATTATGCTTATCCTTATGGAGATTTCAAAAAGCGGCCGCGCAGTGATGATGGCTACTCACAACTATAACCTGATCAAGCACTTCCCGTCAAGAACCCTGAAATGTGAGGATGGGCGCCTGCATAGTGCCAACCTCTCCGAAGCTGATTTTGACAAGCTGCTCCAGAATGCCTAAGAGCCATCTATGGATCTGAAATCATATACTCTGGAGGAACTAAAGCCTTACCTGTACACCCTCTATTCCAAACCAGAATCCCTCGTTCCGCTTAGTCCGCTCCGCCTTCAGTCCTACCTTAAAAACCCGAGGGCAAAGTTATCCGACCCGGTTTTGTTTGAAATGCGTCAGAAGGGCGAAGTGATTGCATACCGCACCCTCTTACCCGATTGTTTTTATGACCGTGAGGGTCATCCTCAACGCTTTGCCTGGCTAAGCGGAAACTGGGTCAGGCCCGATATGAGGCGTAAGGGGATTTCAAGCCAACTGCTTGAGATGGCCGAAGAGAAGTGGCAGGGACGTCTGATGTATACCAATTATGCACCAAAATCCAAGGCACTTTATGACCATACCGGTCGATTCAAGGTGATTGCCAACAGGGAGGGCTTACGATTCTATCTGAGATCTGCCACCGAAGAATTATTAAGCGGCCGACTGGGATCCAGGCCAGTATTAAGATCTACCGACAAATTGATTAACCGGTTTCGGGAATGGCGCATTGATAAGTACAGATTCCCTCTTGAGTGTCCATGTGAGGTAAGTCCGATCAATGACTTCATTGCTCAATTATCAGAGCTGGTTAAAAGACTGCAGCAGGATACGCTCTTCCGCAGAGACCGGGAAATTTTTGAATGGGCCCTGGAGTACCCATGGGTCACCGAACAAGCGTGCGATCCGCTAAATTACCACTTCTCCTACCGGGCCAACAGGTTTGAAAATCTCCTGTTCCAATTCACACATCCCGATGGGGAAATCCGTGGTGTTTTATGGCTTATTATACACAACAACGTTCTTTCTGCACCCTATCTGTTTGCAGGAGATAAGACACTACACAGCTGTATGGCTGAAACCATAATCCGGACCATGATCAAACATGGGTGCACCCATACCACCATCCGGAATCCGGAACTACTGGAGAAGCTGAAGGTCCATAATAAGATATTTCTCAAGCTCAGAAAGATGCCACAACTGATCTTTGCCCATCAGGAACTGGCTTACCTGCTTCCGGAAAAGCGGGTGATTCATGACGGTGATGGCGATGTGATGTTTACAGGCTGATCAATACCTGAGACGGTTTCTCCCCAGGGGCATCTTCAGCAAATAATACAAGTATTCGGCTTTCAGGGTATCAAGCACCGGGATTTTGTATTTTTCCATGGGTATGCGCTGAATATATTCCGGTTTTCCTGTACACTTTAATCCTGCAGTACCCAGCAGAGCCCTTGCGGTTCCCTTTTCCAGTAAGGTGTCAATGACCTCCCGGGGTATCCCATCACTTGTAAAGGGAAAAGAGAAATAAGCGGTCTGGATACCAAAACGCTTTTGAAGATCCTTAATACTGGTCCTGACCTGTTTAACTATTTGGTCCGGGTCAAGGCCCGAAAAATCCATATGATCAGACGAGTGTCCACCCACCTCAAATCCCCAATTAAGCAGTTCCTCAACCTCCCCGCTACTCAGATAGACCGGTCTGATGCGCAGGTATCCGGCATAATCCAGCTCCGCCTCCACTGCCAGGGCTTCCAGCAGTGCACGCTGATCCCAGCCAATCATCCGAACGGATGTCTCCACCTGCTCCTCAGATATCTTCAGAAAAGCGGCCACCTTTTCCTTCGCCCTGCAATCGTCCCTTACCTGGTGAACCAGCAGGCTTGCCTTATACCTGAAAAAGAGTCCCTTATTATCAATAAAGCGATTGTTAAGGAAGAATGTGGCCGGAACGCCCTTCTTTTTTAGCAGTGGAGCGATGAAATCATAACACTCTTTCAGTCCATCATCAAAAGTAAGCACCATATTGGGCTTAGTCCTCCCCCCGCTCCTGTTTTCCAGGTAATCCCCCAGGCTTAGTGGTTCGAAGAAAAGCAATAACTTATCAAGATCTTCTTCAAATTCAGCAGGCTTAAGCACCCTGTACAGGTGACTGATATGGGGCAGCGGTTCTGGAGAAACGGTATGGTAAAAGGGGAAAATATTTTTTTGCCCCGACAACCTGATCAAGTGCTTAAGCTTCATTGGACGAGCCATGGATGAGATTGTATTCCGGATGCCTTCGTTCATGCTATCTCAACTTGGTGAGTGTGGCTGGTAAACGGTTGAAACTGACGCTCTGGTAGATATCAGCCTGTGCCCCAAATCCACCAAAAAAGCGTGCCACCGATGGAATATTTGAACCCTCAAAATCGAGGATCTTTCCTGAACCTGCATAATCATTAATAAAGGTATCAATAATGCGAAACATTCCCCGCTGCTCCTTTCCTGTCTGACTGGAGGCTGAAAGTAAGTATATCGCCCTGGTTTTACTGAAGGCAAAAAATGCTGCAGCAGTAATCTCGCTCCCAGTCCGAATGGCATATATTTTTCCCGCATCATGCTGTTGGATGGTCTCAAACACCTTCACCATCCATCGGTAATCCTCTTCGGAACGCTGGAGTACATCATTTTCCCGCTTTAATCTGACCAGCTCCTCCACTGGCAAATTTCTCTCCACCTGCTCGGATAACTCAATGGACTTCTTGATATTTCTTTTGGCATTGCTTGTGAACCCTTTATAATGGGTATCATAATTCTGATCCAGGGTCATCACATAATTAGATTTATCATCCACTGTGAAAAGTATGTCTTCCCCAACCAGGTTCTTTACATTGAAGTTTATGACTGCAAACCTAAATTTCTTATAGAGAATCCGGAGCATCTTTTGGATCAATTCAGGGTCCACATACTCCCTGCTAAACACACCAAGCTGCTGGGTGTAGAATGGCTGATATATATATTTCATGCCAACCTTCTTCTTCCATACCACAGGCATTACAAACCTGTAATCATCCACAACCAGGGCCAACCAGTTTTCAGACACAGTATCCAGATACCAGCAATAAGGATATATAGTTTCGGCCGGAGATGAAGCTATCAAATCGTCCCATTTCAGTACATCAATTTCCTTTCTCGGAACTAACTTCAACATATTTTCTATTTATCAAGCCTGTACTCATCCCATGGTGAATTTCCCCTTGCCCTGGGATCTTTGGTCTGAAGCAAATAATCTTCCAGCATTTTACTTAAACGATTCTTAAGCTCAAGATAATCCGGGTTATCTGCCAGGTTGTGAATCATATCCGGATCCTCTTCATGATTATACAACTCTTCGCGCTCCACTTTCCCAAAGGCAAGATCATAATACTTGTGGTAGTCCGGGTGGGTTTTATTTTTGATGTAAAACTCCTTCAATGGTCCTGGATCTGTCTCGCCAAGTATATCCCAGTTCGGAATTCGTATTTCAAAATTTCCCATGGGATACCGGTCTGGTTCATAATTAACGATATATGTCCACTGTTCTGTATGTATGGCCCTCCTGGGAAAACCAAGTTCGTTGGGGCGACAATGTGTATGTTTCTCAAAGGATGTAACCACAAAATCCCTTTTTTCAGAACTGAATCCGGATGAATCTGAAAGCAGTAGAGTACTCATACTTTGACCGGTCATTTGCTCAGGTATTTTCAGATGGGAAAGTTCAAGTATGGTAGGTGCCAGATCAATCAGGTTAACCGGATCTTTAACGACCCTCATGCTTTTAATCTTT